>JARFRL010000119.1 GCA_029287275.1 Pontiella desulfatans | reverse complement strand
GCTTCATTCTGTCATATATTTCTTATGAGTTATTCTGATTTCAAAGAACAAAAAGCTTCAACCTGATGACCGGGTTCAACCGGTGATTTCCGTTGAAGCGGCGGACAACCTAACAGACTCGCTGAGTGAGTCAACCGCTTTATCGAACTAAATTTTTTAAGATCAATTGTTTGAATCGTCTCTCGACCGAAAGGCTTCAATTGGTTTCAAACAAGGCGGGCCATAGTATCGATCTCATCCGATCGATCAACCCGAAAATCAATTTATTTTTAACAGCTGAATTCTGGATAACAACATTACCACTTTTTCAAGAGATCCCGTAACTTCGCATGAATGGCTAGCAGCTCATTTTGCTTGGCGTGGAGTCCGACCGCGAGGCCTGGCGTTTCCGAATGATTCAGTTATTAAAAAAGAACATTTCCTGTTCACCGTGCGGCCTCATAAGCGGCTGACGTGTCGTGAACAGGGGGACGGATAGTAGTCAGAAACGGACTTCCCGCAATCGTTTTTTAAACTTATTTCAACGCCTTCGCACAACTGTCTTATAATCGGCGTTTTGCGCGTTCCGATTTTAACGAAAAAAGCCGTCCCCAAGGGACGACTTGGCCGCGGAAACGGGATCAAACGCTATTTGGGAGGTGGTATTCCCATGATTTTGACGCCAGAATCCGACCAACTCCGAGGATCATCGACCTCCGCGGCACCGATCTTAAGAGGCCATCAGACACGGGCCTAAGATCTTTTCTTCTCCGAAAACCTTCCGAGCACGCGACCGCGGATCGTCCTCAGCCCTGCTGGGCGGCGCGGGCGCGGCGCACGTCGATGAAGCTCTTTATAAAGAAGACGAGCGCGACAATCGTGGAAACGATCATCACCACCACCCGCAAGATCGCGATGGGATCCCCGCGGCCAAGCGCGCCTTTAAGCGGCATGCCCAGTCCGAGCAGAATAAGCAGCGTCAACAAAACCGCGACATGGGCGATGATCTTGTTTTCTTTTTTAACGCCGGGCACCATCGCCGCGATCACCACGCCAAACCCAACGGGAATGAACGCCGTCTTCGATGGCGTCTCGGACGCGAAATAGGCCCAAAGGCCGAATCCAATTAGAATAAGCGCGTTAATCAAACTAGCGGTGTGTGCTTTCATGAGTTCCTTTATTTGAGCGTTGATTCTAAAAATTCCGAAAACCGCTTCCACGATTTCTCATCCGCCTCTTCGCGATAGCGATCCGATCCAAAAACCGTCCAGGCATGCGGAGCGCCGCCGTAGGTGATCATTTCGTGCGGAACACCCGCTTTTTCCAGATCGGCCACCAACGCCGCGAACTGATCGAACGTCACACCGGTATCCGCTGAACCATGAAGAATTAAAACCTCTCCCCTGGTTTTGGAATAGTCCTGATCGTCCGGACGGGCCAGTCCGCCGTGAAACGTGACGAATCCTTCCAGATCCTCCCCGGAGCGCGCGAGCTCCAGCACCGCGGTTCCTCCAAAACAGTATCCCATGGCCACGCAGTTATCGGTGTTCAGTCCCTGCTTTTTGGCGAACTCGAGCGCGCCCTTCATATAAGAGCGCATTTTAGAGCGGTCGGAAGTCAGCATGGTCATGCATTTTTTTCTATCCGCGAGCTCCGTTGGCCGCACGCCCTTGCCGTAAAGATCCACGCAAAAAACCGAATACCCCAACTCCGCGAGCATGCCGGCCCGCTTAACCTCATAGTCGGTCAAACCGTCCCAGTCGTGAATCAGCAAGACCAGCGGAGCACCATCCACGGCCTTTTCCACATGGCCCTCGAACTCCTGACCGTCGACGGAATACGTCACGCTTCCAGCGAATACCGCCGGGGCGACGGCCATCACCATCATCAAACCAAACACACGCGCTTTCATAGGTATCCTCCGTAATGTCTCGCTAGGTTAGCGATCCGTCGCGAAAAGGCCACACCATATAATACCTTTTTTGTGCGATTTAACTGCGCGCCAAAAGCGAGGAGAGGTTGTCTTGAAGCAAGGCTACGCGCCGAGGATCACGTTAACGACGTCCGCGGCAGAAAAGTCCACCTGGCCCGCGGGACAAAAGCGCCGAATGTCCGCGAGGTCATCGCCCATCGTGATTAAATATTTCTCCGTGGACCCATCCGGCAGAACCTGTGGTTTGCCCGCGTTCGCGCTGAGGGCGTTGCACAGACAT
>JARFRL010000483.1 GCA_029287275.1 Pontiella desulfatans | reverse complement strand
ACGCGCCGCGGATCAGGATTTCCTCGGCGCGGCCTTCCATGCGGTCTTTTAGCTCCCGGAGGCGGGAGGAGGGGGTGCGGGGGAGGAGGGGGAACCGCGCGTCGGGCAGATCGTCGCGCGGGATGAAGGCTTGGAGCACGTAGCGTTTCGAGCCTTCGACGAGCTCCGCGACGGCGTCCATGCGTTCGTTGGTGTGGATGGTGTCGATGATGGTGGTGCGGAATTCGTAGTCCTTCGCGCGGGCCTTGATCAGCTCGATGGAGCGCGCGATCTTTTCGGTGTCGCGGAAGGCGACGAGTTCGGGATAGTCGCCGAGGCTGGTTTTGATGTCCATCGCGACGTAATCGACGAGGGGCAGGCATTCCGCGAGCGCGTCGGGGTGGGCGCCGTTGGTGTCGAGCTTGACCGCGAAACCGAACGACTTCAAGAGCCCGATGAACTCGAGGAGATCCGGCGCGAGGGTCGGTTCGCCGCCGGTGATGACCGCGCCGTTGACCCACTCCTTCTTGAATTTCGCGCACGCGGCCTCGAGGCGCTCCCAGCTGAGACCGGCCTGCTTTTTCCCCATCAGCGCGGCGTTGTGGCAGAAGCCGCAGGAGAAGTCGCAGCCGGAGGTGAAGAACACCGCGGCGAACTTTTTGGGAAAGTCCACCATCGAGGGCTTTTCGAGGTGCGCGTAGATGGAACTGGTTCCGCTCATGACTGGTTTTTCAGCAACGAATGAATGGAAAGCAACGAATCCGCGCGGCTGAACATTCGTTGCTTTCCATTCATTCGCTGCCAGAAAAAGGGTGGCCCGCCGGGCGCGGAGGGTAAGCGCGCCCGACGGGCCGGGTGAATAAAGCGTTAGTCTTGGGCTTCGGCCAGGACGGATTGGATCATCTTGGGCGAGATGACGCCTTTGCCGAGGTCGGAGTAATCGGTCTGCAGTCCGACGTATTGATACAGCTTGGCTTTCTTGCAGACGGAATCCTGAGCGCCGGGTTCTTTGGTTTGGACCGGCTTGTACTCGTCGGCCTCCGCGTTCCACTCGGTGACGAGCATGGCGGGAATGCGCGACGGGTTGACGCACTCGGCCTCGGCGAACGCGACGAGGCCGTCGATGGTTTCGACGTCGCAGTAGAGCTTGTCGAACTCGGCGTATTCATCCTTCGCGAGCAGTTTGTCGAGGCGTTGGTTGAGGGTGTGGCACTTGTCGCAACTCTGCTTGCCGAACACTCGAATTTGATATTTCGCGGCCATGATGATTCTCCTTCGGAGGTCGAAGGTCTTTGCGTCAAAGGTCGAAGGTCGGCTTCGCGACGTTGAGACTTTGGACGTTGAGACCTTGGACCTTTTTTATTTTTTCGCGGTGACGAGCGCGGGCTGTTCATCGTCCGCGGTCATGATGTTGTAGCGGCCGGCGTGGCGGGCGAGCAGCTCGCCGTAGCGCTTGGACTTGTTCCAGTTCTGCACCTTGCTGAAGTAGCCGACCACGCGGGTTTCGCCGACGACCTCGGTCGACCCGCATTCCGGGCAGCTTTCGAGCAGGCCGCGGGTTTGGTGCTGGCAGTGGTCGCAGAAGGTGAATTCGGGCGACACGCAAACCTGCGCGGACTGGGTGCGGTGGAAGATCTCGGTCATCAGATGCGCGATGGAGTCGGCGTCGGGCCGCTCCTCGCCGATGAAGCAGTGGGTGATGGCGCCGGACTCGATCATGCTGTGGTATTTCGACTGCTCGACGACGCGGTCGATGAGCGAGACGTCCGCGTCGGCGGCGAGGTGGATCGAGTTGGTGTAGTATTCGGCGTCGGCCGGGCCTTTGACGACGTCTTTGGCCTCTTCCGCGAAGTAGATCAGGTCCGACTTCGCCAAGCGGCGCGCGGCGGACTCGGCCGGCGATTCCTCGAGGGTGAACTTGAGGTTGTGTTTGGCCGCGAGTTTCTTGGCCTTGGCGTACATGCGCGCCACGATCTTGAGGCCGAAGCGCTGGGCGTCGTTGGAGTCGTGCAGCTGCTGGCCGATCAGGAAGTTGACCGCGTCGTTGACGCCGATGAGGCCGAGGATGTAGGTGCAGTTCTCGAGGTCGACGTAGGGCTTGCCGTCGTTCGCGGTCTTGCCGATCTGCCAGAGCGGGTGGCCGGGGCCGCTGAGCATTTCGGCGGCTTTGGCTTTCTTCTGCAGGTGGGCGTCGACCGCGAGCTCCATGGTCCGCTCTAGTTCGTCGAAGAAGTTCTGGACGATGTCGCCGCCGACGCGGGCGGCGCGGTAGGCGGCCTGCGGGATGTTGATCGTGACGTTCTGGAATCCGCAGAAGCGCATGCTTTCGGGGTGTTTGAGCATGCGGCTGTCGCTGATGGTGGTGCGCAGGCGGCAGCAGGCGGAGAGGGTGACCTCGTCGCGGTCGAAGATGAAGTAGGTGGAGCCGTTGGCGGAGGCGAGGTCGCACGCCTCGCGGAAGATCGCGAACTGCTCGGGATCCTCGTAGGTTTCGTCGGAGACGTGGAAGTCGCATTTCGGGAACTCGAAGATGCGGCCGTGCGCGTCGCCCTCGGCGAAGACCTTGAGCAGGGCGGAGCAGAAGTCGCGCGCCTCTTTGGCGTAGTCGCCGTAGGTGACGATCGCTTCGCCGTTTTCCTCGAGCATGGCGATGACCTCGGGGTCGTAGATCATACCCTCCTTGTCGTCGGCGAGCTCGCGTAGCACGAGGCGCTGGCCGAGTTCGGGGTCGGCGTAGTAGAGATCCATCATGGGGTTGCCGGCCGCGTCGGTTTCGGCGCGGAGTTCCTCGATGAGCTCCACGATCTCGCCGCTTTTGAGGCGCAGCTGGTAGTGGCCGCCGGGGCCGATGGCGGGGACGGTCTTCATGTAGGACGGGACGCCGGAGTGGATGTTGAAGTCGAGGAAGAGCGTTTGTCCGCCGCGGCTGAAGGCGTTCTGCGAGCCGTTGAAGACGAGCTCCTGCGCGACTTGCTTGAGCGCCTGGGCGTCCATGCCGACGAGGAACGGCGCGTAGAGAATGTTGATGTAGGCGATGCCGAGCGCGCCGGCGTAGTTGGCCTGCATCGACGCGAGGAAGGTGTTGAGGTGGCCGGTCAGCACCGAGGCGGAGCGCGCGGGGCTCGACGAGGTGTTGAGGTTGATCAGTCCGTTGAGGCCGTATTTCTTCACGTACTCGATGGAGTGCGAGGAGCAGTAGACGCGGGTGGGGTAGCCGAGGTCGTGCACGTGCACCGCGCCGGTGTCGTGGGCGCGTTTGACATCGGGGCTGAAGATGGTGTCGAGCGCCCATTGTTTGAGCACGAGTTCAGCGACGCCGAGGTTCACGGCTTCGGGGTTGTTGTTGACGATGTTGGAGTTCTCGGTGGACTTGGTGAACATCAGGTTCTCGAGATAGTCCTTGGAGACGCGGTAGAGGGAGAGGTCGCGTAGTTGCTGGGAATAGCCGCGGTCCATCAGCTCGTTGTTGACCAGCTCGCGGATGAGCGTGGTGGAAATGATGGTCATGTCGCCGCCGATGATGCGGTTCTCGACGGATTTGGCCACGTTGATCGCGAGTTCCACGGAGAGGTCGGTTTTATCGAGGATCTGTTTGACGATGCGTTTGCGGTCCCAGGGGAGGTTGACGTTTTGGGAGGAGGACTCGACGAGCAACAGCGACGCGTCGGTCACGTCGAGCGCGCCGCGGGCGTTTTCGCCGCGGACGCGGATGTTGCGGCGGGCGATCTCGCGTTGCTTGCGGTAGCGCTTGTAGGTGGCGACCACGAGGGTTTCGCCCTGTTCGGCCAGCGCGATCTCGACGAGGTCCTGAACGTCTTCGATCTTGGGGACGCGCTTGCCGGTTTCGTCGGGATGCACGTAAAATTCGCTTTGCGGTATGTTGAGCTGCCGCAGCACCTGATCGGTGACCTTCGAGGCGAGGCCCTCGTTTTTCGCGATGCGTTGCTTGCGCGACACGTCTTCCACCGCGCGATCGATCGCGAGTTCGATTTTGCGCCAACTGAACGGCACGACCAGTCCGGACCGCTTTTGAAAGCCGTCAAAGGCCGCGTTGGGTCGTTCTCCCGACATCTTTTTACCCCCTGATTTCGTAATGATTAATGGTTTGCAAACGGCATCCCCGCGTTTGACGAGCTTAGAAGTTATTCAATCTGGAGTAGGGCTGTCAAGGGGCGTACACAACATCTTGTGGTTTTAAATCATTTGCGCCCAAAAACCTTAGGAAACTCGCCGCGCGCCGGCTGGAATTTAAATTCGCCGACGATGTGGCTTTGAAAATGCTTCAACAGGGCGCAAGGTTCCAACCTTGGAAAACAAAGGAATTTAATTATGCCGGACTGGTTGAGTTTAGTGGATGTGGGCTTCGTCGCGATCGCGTTGCTATTCGCGTGGGGCGGTTTCCAGAAAGGCTTCGCGGGGCAGGTCGCGCACATTCTGACGTTCGTCATCATGGGCGTTTTCCTGTTTTTCGCCTATCCCGCCATCTACAGCTATCTAGGCCGCGTGTTCCGAAACGTCGAGGCGACCTATCTCATGTGGCTCATCCTCATCGGGCTGTTCCTGCTGGCGGTCGGCGTTTTCGCGCTGACCAGCAAGCTGCTCGCGGACCTGCTCAAAACCCAGATCACCGACGGCGCCGACCGCGGCTGGGGGTTCGCGCTCGGCCTGACCCGCGGGCTGTTAACCGGTCTGTTCGCGATGATCTTCCTCGTGATGCTCGAACCCTCCGCCCGACTCTACGACAAGTTTCGCGCCCGATCCCACGTCGGCCGGCTGGTCTGCTACGAACTCGTGCCGCGCGTTCAGCCGCACCTCTCCCGCGCCGTGCTCGAGGAAAAGGTCGGCACCTGGCGCGACAAGCTCATGGAGCAGGAAGACGCCGGACAGCTTGAGTGAGGCGTGACGAGTGCGGCGTAATCGCCTTTCTGAGACGTGACGAATGAGCCGTGATTGCCTTGCGTGCGAGGTCCTGAGACGGAAAAATTTTCACGTTTCACGTTTCACGTTTCACGTTTCACGTTTCACGTTTCACGTTTCACGTTTCACGTTTCACGTTTCACGTTTCACGTTTCACGTTTCACGTTTCACGTTTCACGTTTCGAAATTCGAATGATCGACCTCGGCGCGCTGCT
>JARFRL010000411.1 GCA_029287275.1 Pontiella desulfatans | reverse complement strand
CGCGAGGATTTGAACACCGTCGCGATCACCCTCAGCTCGCAAGTCGCGTCGCGCTGGATCGGAATCGTCGCCCAACAATTGCAAACCCAGGTGATCCGCCTGCAGCTCGAGTCCAATCTGACGACGGAGGAACTCATCGAGTTGCGCTTTAGAAAATCGCTCTCCAGCGCGCTCGACGTTTATCAGCAGCGGCAGACCGTCGCCGCGACCGAATCGCAAATTCCGAAGGCCGAGCTGCGCGAGGAGTTGCTGCGCAACGAACTCGCGGTGCTGCTCGGCGAATCCGATTTTGAATCCGTGCGAATCGCCGACGCCGAACTGCCCGTCCTTGGACCGCTTCCCGCCCTTGGCCTTCCGGCCGACGTGCTGGCCAACCGCCCCGACGTGCGCAAGGCCGGGCTTCAGCTGCGATCCGCCGACTGGCGCGTGAGCGCCGCGCGCGCCGATCGACTCCCCGCGCTTCGACTGACGGCCGGCGCGAGCTATGGCAACAACGATATCGACATCGCGGATGTGTTCGACAGCTGGGCCGCCAACCTCGCCGCGAGCGTGACCGGCCCCCTCTTCGACGGCGGGCGCCGCAAGGCCGAAGTCGAACGGACGCGCGCGGTGGTGGACGAACGATTGGCGAGCTATGAGCAAACCGTGCTCAACGCCATTAAAGAAGTGGAAGACGCGCTCGTCTCGGAAGAAAAACAGCGCGCCTTCATTATCGCCCTGGACCAGCGACTCGAGGCCGCCCGCCGCTCGCACGAAGAGTCGGTCAACCGCTACCGCAACGGACTCATCGAATACACCACCGTGCTGATTCAACTGAACACCTTGCAGAATCTCGAACGCGACCGCGTCGCGGCGCAATACGATCTGCTGCAATACCGAATTAATCTGTACCGCGCGCTGGGCGGAACCTGGCCGAATGAACTGACCTATGTGAACAACGAGGAAAACCCATGAGCGAACGTACCATCAGTAAACCCATAGCCGCGTTCGTGAGCTTCGTCCTGATCGCGGGCGCCGTCCTGGTCGCGGGCGTATTGGTGAAAACCAAACCCGAAGCGGAGAAAAAACGGCCACCCAAACGGGCGGAGTTGGTCGACGTTCAACCCTTGGAACGCACGAAAGAGACCGTCGTGCTTCGACTCACCGGAACGGTCACTCCCGCGGAAATGGTCAAACTGCGCGCCCGCGTCAGCGGCGAGGTGGTCGGCATCTCTTCCGGATTCATCGACGGCGGGCTGGTCTCCAAAGGCGAGCCGCTGCTGACGATTGATCCGGTGGACTACGAGCTCGCGCGGGCCCAAGCCGAATCCGCGCTCGAAAAAGCGCGCTTCGACTATAAAATCGAGCTCGGCCGGCAAGACGTGGCCAAACGCGAGTGGGAGTTGTTGAAGCCCGAAGGCGAAGTTAGCGAGCTCGAAATGGAACTCGCCCTGCGCACCCCGCATCTCAAAGCCAGCGCGGCGGCCCTGCAAGCCGCGGAAGCGAATCTGAAAAAGGCGCGGCTCAACCTCGAGCGCACCGAAATCCACGCGCCCTTGAACGCCGTCGTGCTCAGCCGAAACGCGAACACCGGCTCCCAGGCCGCGCAGCAAGACATGCTCGCCGAGCTCGCCGGGACGGACGCGTATTGGGTCATGGTCTCCATCCCGGTCGATCGCCTTCGCTGGATCACCATCCCCGGAAGCGCCGCGCGGATCCATTCCGGCAACGACGGCGTTCGCGAAGGCGTCGTGATTAAGCTGCTCGGAAACCTCGAAGACAAAGGCCGCATGGCGCGGCTGCTGATCGAAGTGAACGATCCGCTGGCGCGGCTCCCCGAAAACGCGGGGAAGAAACCGTTGCTGATCGGCGAATACGTCCGGGCGGATATCGACGGCCGCGTGCTCGACCAGGTGTTCAGCATTCCCCGAAGCGCGCTGCGCGAGAATTCCGAGGTCTGGCTCGCCACGGCCGATAACAAACTCGACACGCGCCAAGTTGAAATTCTCTGGCGCGACGCCGACCGCGTCGTCATCAAGAACGACCTTGAGGATGGAGAAAAGCTGATCACCTCCGACATCACCGCGCCCATCCGCGGAATGGACGTCGCCACCGGAGGAAAGAAAGACGAACCACGAATCGCGCGGAACAAGGACGCCGCCGTCGCGCCGTAGTTTTCGAGTTCCTTGAACCTTTCGTGGTCAACCCGTTTTGGAGATATTGAATGAACCTTGAACTTGAACCCCGACGCGGGCCCATCGCCTGGATGGCGAAAAACTCGGTGGCCGCCAATATTTTAATGGTGATCCTGCTGGCCGGCGGCTTCATATACACCAAACGGGTGAAACAGGAGTTTCTCCCCGAGGCCACGCTGGATGTCGTGAACGTCAGCGTGCCCTATCCCGGCGCGGGTCCGGAGGAGGTCGAGCAGGGCATTCTGCTGGCCGTCGAAGAAGCCGTGCGCGGCATCGACGGAGTGAAAAAAGTCACCTCGACGGCCAACGAGGGCAACGGTTCGGTGCGAGTCGAGGTGCTGCCCAGCCACGACGTCAATCAGGTCACCGACGACGTGCGCAACGAGGTCAACCGCGTCCGCACGTTTCCCCTCGACGCGGAAAAACCGGTCATCAGCGCCATCAAACTCAAACGCTCCGTGTTGAATCTGATTGTTTCGGCCGACGTTTCCGAGACCACGTTGCGCGAGATCACCGAGCAAGTCCGCGACCGGTTGCTGCAGGAAGAGGACGTGACTCAGGCGGAGCTCAGCGACGTCCGCGCCTTGGAAATCGGTATCGAGATCCCGCAGGACCGGTTGCGGGAATATGGTCTGAGTCTTTCCGACGTGGCCGGGATTCTATCGCGCAGTTCCGTCGAGCTTCCGGGCGGCGGGCTTAAAACCAGCGGCGGCGAGATCCTCGTGCGCGTCATGGACCGGCGCGATCTTGGCCGGGAGTTCGCCCGCATCCCCATCGTGACCGCCCCCGACGGCACCCAAGTGCTTCTGGAAGACATCGCCAATATCCGCGACAGCTTCGACGACTCCGACAAGTTCTCCTATTTCAACGGAAGACCCTCGATGAAAATGGTCGTCTACCGCATCGGCAACGAAACCCCGCTGAGCGTCGAGGCCGCGGTCCTCGACGTGATCGAGGAATTGGAGGCCACGCTACCGGACGGCATTCATCTGGATATTTCGAACAACAAGGCCGACATGTTCCGCGGCCGCATGACGCTGCTGTTGAAAAACGGAGCGCTCGGACTCTGCCTGGTGTTCATCGTGCTCGGCCTCTTTCTGGAAATGAAGCTGGCCTTCTGGGTGATGCTCGGCATACCGATCTCCTTCCTCGGCACCTTTCTCTTCATGCCCGCGTTCGACGTCAGCCTGAACATGATTTCCATGTTCGCCTTTTTGATCGCGCTGGGCATCGTGGTGGACGACGCGATCGTGGTGGGCGAGAACATCTACCACAACCATCAATCCGGCATGCCGTTTCTACAAGCCGCGATTCTGGGCACCAAGGAAATCGCGGTGCCGGTCACCTTCAGCATCCTCACGAACATCGTGGCCTTCATGCCGTTCTTTTTCGTCCCCGGCGTGATGGGCATGTTTTTCCGGGTCATCCCCCTGGTCGTTTGCACCACCTTCGTGATCTCCCTGGTCGAAGCGCTCTTCATTCTCCCCGCCCATCTCGCGCACCAAAAGGACAAAAAGAATCCCGGACGACTGCACCGCTGGCAACAAGGCTTCAGCGCCAAGTTCACCCACTTCGTCAAAACGGTCTACGGCCCCTTTCTGGACAAAGCGCTGCGCGCGCGCTACGTCACCGTGTCCATCGGGCTCGTGGTGCTGATCATCACCCTCGGCTACGTGAAAAGCGGCCGCATGGGCTGGGAGCTGTTCCCCAGCGTCGAGTCCGACATTGGTCTGTGCATGTTTTCCCTGCCTTACGGGTCCCCGGTTGAAAAAACCCTCGCGGTGCACGACCGCGTCATCGCCGCGGGCAACGCCGTCGTGAAAGCGATCGAGGACGAGAGCGGCAAAAAACTATTGAAGGGCGTCGACTCCACCGTCGGCCGCGGCGGCGGCCACGCCGGCCGAATTATCTTCGAATTGGAAGATCCCGACACGCGGCCCGTTTCCACGCAGGAATTCGTCGACGCGTGGCGGAAAAAAGTCGGCCCCGTCAGCGGGCTTAAAATGATCCGGTTCAAGGACGACAGCGGCGGCCCGGGCGGCGGGTCGGAAGCGCTGACCGTGGAACTATCCCATCGCGACATGGGCGTCCTTGAGGCCGCCTGCAAAGAGCTGGCGGAAGCGTTGAGCGTGTTCCCGATGGTGCGCGACATCGACGACGGATTCACGCCCGGCAAGCCGCAGATCGACTTTTCCATCAACGCCGAAGGGCGCAGCCTCGGCCTGACCTCCAGCGAAATCGCCCGGCAGGTGCGGAACTCCTACTACGGCTCCGAAGCCATTCGCCAGCAGCGCGGCCGGAATGAAATCAAGGTCAAGGTGCGCCTGCCCGAAGCCGAGCGCGACACGGAGTTCAGTCTGGAGGAAATGATCGTGCGCACCCCGGGCGGCGCGGAAGTTCCGCTGCGCGAAGTCGTCGAAACCGACCGCGGCCGCGCCTACACCTCCATCACCCGCCGCGATGGCCGCCGCGTCATCACCGTTTCGGCCGACGTGACTCCGCGCGACCAGACGGAGCGGATCCTCGCCGCGGTGAGAGCGGATCTACTGCCCGAGTTGATGCGGAAATACAGCGGGCTTTCCTACTCCTTCGAAGGGCGGCAGGCCGACCAACGCGAAAGCGTCGGCGGGCTGATCAAGGGACTGCTCATGGCGCTCGCGCTGATCTTCGTGCTGTTGGCCATTCCCTTCAAGAGCTACGCGCAACCACTGATCATCATGATCAGCATTCCATTCGGCATCGTGGGCGCCGTCATCGGGCATCTCCTGCTCGGGTACAGCTTGAGTCTACTCAGTCTGTTCGGCGTGGTCGCGCTCTCGGGCGTGGTGGTCAACGACTCGCTCATCTTCATCGACTTCGCCAACAAGAAACGCCGCTCCGGCGCCAACATGCACGACGCGATCTACGACGCGGGCATTCAACGCTTCCGCCCGATCGTGTTGACGACGCTCACCACCTTCTTCGGCCTGATGCCGATGATTTTCGA
>JARFRL010000407.1 GCA_029287275.1 Pontiella desulfatans | reverse complement strand
GTCATGCTGATGCCAACCGGTCCGACGTTGGTGGGCACAGAGGCCCAGGTGGCCGGACTTGGCGTCGGCGCTTCGGTGTCCGGCGCGCCCGCTACCACGTCCAGAGAAATGTTAAGCATGCGCCATTTGTCATCGGTATTGCTTTCCCCGGTCGCGATGAGGACCACATCCCCATCATCGAGCACCCAGTCCACCGAAACGGAATCGGTGCTGGCGTAATCGGCGTCCCAGTCAGCCGTGATGACTTTGTTGGCGCTAACATCATAAAGAACAAGGTCGGTGCGCGATCCATTCCCGTAAATATCAAAGGCGGCCCCTTTGAACTTCAGAACCGCTCCGGCGGGAAGCCCGTCCGTATCGGCGGTCAGCACCAGCACTTCGTCCGTTCCTTCCAACGCGTGTACCACAGGAATGGATGCGTTGCTTGGCGCGTCCACACCGAAACGCCCGTCGGACATGGCGCCGACGCCACCGATTGAAAGCCCTGAAAAATAGGCGCTGAAACCGTTGGTTGCCGCTCGCGCGCTGGCGGTGTTCCAGCCGTAACGCCCCGAAGCCGTCAGGGAAAAGCTCTCGCCGCTTAAAAAATCTCCAGCTCCGGTGAGGGTGCCGGTCGCCACGCCATTACCGGTCGACACGCTGGGATTAGGGTCATTGTTCAGGTCCGTTACCGTCCAGGTTTTAGCGGCCTCCTCGGCGCCATTGGTGTTGTTGAGCACGATTTGCGCCCGCGCTCCATAGAGCGCGGTCGCCAAAGCCATCGCGGCGGCAAGTTGAATCTTCATGATTTCCCCCTGTAAATATCAATTTTCAACCCCTGCCGGACGGCCGTTCGGCCATGAATCCAACGGATGGGTCTTTTAGCCTCCCGACCCGCTTCCCTCGCGATAGGAGTCCAGAATCTTCTGTAGCTGCTGGACCACTTCGGGATGCTGATCGATTACGTTGTTTTCCTCGCCCGGATCTTTTTCCAAATCATACAGCGCGGGGACCGCCTCTTTCTTGAACGCTTTTCTGAGCCCCGCGGGAGCGGCTTCGGGAAACACGCCATCGGTATATTTCCAATTAGCCGAACGGATGGCTTGCAGCCCCGCGGCGTTGGTTCCGACCATGGGCTTCCGCGGAGCTTGTTGCTTGCCCAGCAGCGTGAGCGCGAAGCTGCTGCTGTCCTCCGCCTCGGGCACGTTGACCAGCTTGCCGTTCACCAGATCCGCGACCGTCGCGAAAACGTCGGCGACGCTAACCATATGGTCGCTAACCGCCCCGGCTTTCACCTTGCCGTCCCAACGAACCATCAGCGGAACGCGTCCGCCACCTTCATAAATGGTGTGCTTATCCCCGCGGTAATCGCTGTTGGGCGAAAGGCCCGCGGCGATGGCTTGTCCCTCGGGGCGCGCGGCGTCTTTGGGAATGTCACTTCCATTGTCCGCGGTGAACAAAATGATGGTGTTGTCCATGGTCCCTTTTTCCTCGAGCGCTTGGACGATCCGACCGACCGACCAATCGAGATCCTGAATGAAGTCGCCGTAGGCGCCGCAGTTGCTTTTACCGCGCATGCGTTCGGAAGGCACGATCGGATGGTGCGTGGCCGGGGAGGCGAAATAGAGGAAGAAGGGTTCGGACTCGTCGCGCGCTTCCAGCCAGTCCACCGCTTTCTGAGTTAGGAATTCACTCGCTTCCTCGCGGGCGCGTTGCGGAGCGTCGAATCCAAGGTAGGCGCCCCCGTAAAAACTCTTCGCGTAGGGACTGGTTTTCTTGGAACGAAGGCCATAGACCCCGTCGTTTTCAATCCAGACGCGGAGCATGTCATCCAAATTTTGCGGCAGGCCGAAGTGGTAATCGAAACCAATATCGTTCGGGCCGGGCGTCAGCTTTTCCGTAAAGACAGCCGGAGTTCGGTCGCCATAGCCCAAGTGCCATTTTCCAATCTGTGCCGTCGCGTATCCCAAGCTTTTCATGTATTTCGGGAGCGTCAACCGGTCGGTTTCCACTACCATCGGATCGAACACGTTCACCACGCCGAAGGGTAGCGGCCCGCGCCAGGCGTACCGACCGGTCAACAGGGCGTAGCGCGTCGGGGAGCAAATCGAAGCCGGAGTGTTGGCGTTGGTGAAGCGCATGCCGGATTCAGCCAAGCGGTTTAGATTAGGCGTTTTCACCAATTCTTCCGGCGCGCCATAGGCGTTGACGCATCCAGATCCGAAATCATCCGCCATGAAAACAATCACGTTTGGGCGCGCGCACGCCGTCCCCGCGACAATCAATCCAGCGAATACTAATTTAAACCTATTCAACATTTTTCCTTCTCCGTTAATTTAAGACGCGCGACCGCGCGTTCGACCGATTCGGTTGGATCCACGGCCTGACGCCGTTCGGTTTGATCCGTCCACCTAAAATCCGTCTAACAGTAATGGTCCGACACCATAAATCCAACAAAACGTGTAAAGGAAAACACGGGCGGGACATCAATGGAGGCCGTCCGCAATCCGATCGTTTCCACCGGCGGCGCGGGCTTTTTCTTTTCCCGGTTTTTCGGCAACTCAAACTTCGGCGTGGCGCCCTCTGGAAGCACGTCAACGGAAAAGCCGCGGATCCGAAGCTCCAGTCCTCCCGCGTGGCCGGGATCGGTTATGGCGTATTCCGTCAGGTCGCTCACCGCCACCGCGGACGCGTAACCGGAGTCGGATTTCGAAACGGAACTGGCCACCACGCCGGATCGCTCGCCGGTTCGCTCGTAAATCCGATAGCTTTCGCCGTCCGCCGCCAACACGGAAAACACGAGGCGGTTTTTCGGCGCCAGCGTCAGGTTCTTCAAATCAAAACGCAACACGAACGCTTCCCCCGCCGACAACTGGGCGGCGCCACCCTCTTGCCCCGCGGATCGGACCCCCCAACCTTTGGCCAACATATCGATCACCGCCGTTGCTGAACCGATCGACCAAGTCGCCGCGTCGAAATTTTCCGAGAACTCGGTCGCGGTCCAGCTGACCGAGAACGATCCGGAAGCGCCCGAAATCGTATTCTCCGCCACTTCGGTTCCGCGGCGCAGATCAGCGCACGTGAACAACGTTGACGCGCCGAGATCCGAATAAGTGAAAACGACTTGCTGATCATCATTCCCGCCATTCAGGCTGACCACGACCGCCGCGTTGGCCACCACCGTCCCGAGCGCGAGAACAACCCCTATTCCTTGGACCAGCTTTTTCATTTTCACCATCGCGTTAACCGCTTCGCTCTCAAAAAAACAACACCCCTTTTACAAAGGGTGTTGATTCATTCATCGTTAGACGATCTGGATCACAGCATGAAACGACGGCGGATGAACAGAATGCCACAACCAAACGTCGCGACCATGCCCAGCGTCGCCGGCTCCGGAATCACATTAAATTCCACGTCAGAAATCCTGCCGCCGCCATTGCTCATGATCGCGCCAAACTCGTAGAAATCGTCGACCGCGGTGTAGTTATCCACCGTGACCAACTCGCACCAGACGACCTCTTTATCGACTTTAGGAACAGTCCCGGAACCTGCCGCGGTTGCCGCAAGGGTACCTTCAGACGCGCCGGTCTGCACATAAATGGCTCCAGCCTCGTTTGAGTCTAATTCATATTGCAAACGAAAAGCTAGTGTATCGCCCGCATCCAATGTCAGCCCGGTCAGATCAAACGCCATAAGCAAAACATCTCCTCCGCTATTTAGGGGAGTTTTAGTGTCCTGCTGGTTTCCATATCCACTGTTAGTTGTATGTATGTTGCTAGAAACATTCACAAAACTCCACAGTGAGAGATCTCCGTCGCCCACCGCCGTCCATGTGACCGTGAAATCACCAGAGGCTCAGGCAAGCTTCTCTCCCGTTAAGTTTTTGTGATCGACCGTGTTATTGAGAGCGCCACCATTG
>JARFRL010000403.1 GCA_029287275.1 Pontiella desulfatans | reverse complement strand
CGGGACCAGCGCTTGATCGTGATCAACCCCGCGAAGAACAGTCCGGCCAGCAACTGCAGCACCACGCTCCCGGTTCCTGGGTCGATATAGGCTTGGGAATCGGCCTCGGTCAACTTCAGCAACAGAACCACCAGCAACGCCGCTTCGACGCCTCTCACACGCTTTGAACCCCTCATAACTCGCATTCTTCACCCCTCAACATTCAAGAATTCATCGTACATAAGGGCGAATCCTAACAGAATCATCACAAACATCCACCTTCGGCCGCGCGCGTTTGGGCGCCCCGATAGGGCTTCCAATTCCGAGCGCCGTTTGGGAAGATCCCCTCAACAACCGTCAAGGATGGGGAAACGACATGGGCGAACCGGCTGAAAAAAAGGGCTACTCTTTCGGAACCTTCAAAGGCGTCTACACGCCGAGCGTGCTGACGATCTTCGGCGTCATCATGTACCTGCGCTTCGGCTGGGAGCTCGGCAACGTCGGTCTCTACGGCACACTCTTGATCGTTACGATGGCGACGGCCATCACCTTCCTCACCGGCCTGTCCATCTCCGCGATGGCCACGAACATGAAGGTCGGCGGGGGCGGCGCGTACTACATCATCTCCCGCTCGCTCGGGCTCGAGGCCGGCGCCGCGATCGGCCTGCCGCTCTTCTTCGCGCGCGCCATCGGCGTCGCCTTCTACATCGCGGGTTTCACCGAGGCGCTGATGGCGCTCGCCGGCAACCCGCTGGCGAGCTTAGGCGTCGAGCCCGCGCTGGCCAGCAAGCTCATTTCCGGCGCGATGCTGGCTCTGCTGACCGCGCTCGCCTACTTCTCCGCCGACCTCGCGCTGAAAGTTCAGTTCGTCATCTTCGCGGCCATCGCCGTTTCGCTCGTCTCGTTTTTCATGGGCGCTCCGTCCGCCGAGGCGCTGGCCATTCCGCCGGACGCGGTCATTCCGCCGCGCGCCGGCTTCTGGGTGGTGTTCGCGGTTTTCTTCCCGGCGGTAACGGGCATCGAGGCGGGGCTGGGCCTTTCCGGCGACCTGAAGGATCCCGCCAAAGCGCTCCCGCTCGGTACGTTGCTCGCGATCGCGACCGGTTACCTGGTCTACATGGTCATGCCGATCTTCATCAGCGCCAAGATTCCCAACACCGACCTGTTGCTGATCGACAACAACATCATGTCCACCATCGCGCGCTGGGCGCCGCTCGTCGCCCTCGGCGTGTTCGCCGCGTCGATTTCGAGCGCGTTGGGATCGTTGCTCGGCGCGCCCCGCACCCTGCAGGCGCTCGCGCTCGACCGCGTCATTCCGCGTTTCATCGGCAAGGGATACGGCAAGGACAACGCCGACCCGCGCGTCGCGACGGCGCTCTCCTTCATCGTCGCGCTCGCGGCCGTGTGGCTGGGCGACTTGAACCTCATCGCGCCGATTCTCTCCATGTTCTTCCTGCTCTCCTACGGTCTGCTGAACCTCTCCGCCGGACTCGAAGGGCTGATTGAAAGTCCGTCGTGGCGGCCGAAGTTCAAAGTCGCCAGCGGCGTTTCCCTGTTGGGCGCCGCGATGTGTTTCGCGGCCATGCTGATGATCGACGCGGGCGCCACCATCCTCGCCATCCTCGTCACGGGGCTGGTGTTCTACCTCGTCAAACGCCGCCGCCTCAACGCCCACTGGGCCGACATGCGCTACGGCATCCTGACCCTGCTCGTCCGCTTCGCGATTCACCGCCTGAACAAACTGAAACCCGACGAACGCACCTGGCGGCCGAACATTCTGGCGCTGAGCGGCTCGCCGAAATCGCGGTGGCATCTGGTCGAGATGGCCCACTCGCTCACCCGCCACAGCAGCGCCCTCACCCTCGCGAGCGTCTTGCCCGTGGAGGACTGGTCGGCCGAAAAAGTCCACTCCATGGAAGCCTCCATGCGCGACTATCTCGAGAAGCGCGAGGTCGACGCGATGGTCAAGATCTTCCCGTCGCCCGACATGCTTTCGGGCGCGCGGGCGCTGGTCCGCGCCTACGGCTACGGCCCGCTGACGCCCAACACCATTCTGTTGGGCGACACGGAAAACCGATCGAACTTCGCCGAGTTCGCGGAGCTCATCCATCTGGTCTATCGCACGGAACGCAACCTGATCATGCTGCGCGAGAGCGATGTGGAGAACGGCGTGGAAGCCGACGAGATTCACGTCTGGTGGGGCGGCAACAAAGACAACATCGGCCTGATGCTCACCCTCGCCTATCAGATTCAGAAGAGTCCGGTCTGGAAACAGTCCAAGCTCATCCTCAAAACCATCGTCGACACCGAAGAGGAGCGCGAGGCCGCCAAAGAACGCTTGGATCAATTCATCGAGGAGCAGCGCGTGCCCGCGACCGCGGACGTGCTGATCAAAAAGTTGCCGAGCTTTTACGACATCATCCGCCAATCCTCGTCCGACGCGGGCCTCGTTTTCATGGGCATGCGGCCGCCGCGCGAGGGCGAGAGCAACGAGGACTACGCGCGCTATTACGGCAACCTGATGGAAGCGACGAAGGAGATGCCGCCGCTCGCGTTCACGCTCGCCGCCGACGCGATCGAGTTCCGGCAGGTCATGGGCATTTCCAACTCGAACTAAAGCCCCGAACGCGGCCTTAGCTCAGGCCGATGCCGGACAGGATGACGGTCTTGAGCTCGTGGTAGGCCTTCTCCAGATCGTCGTTGATGATCTGGAACGAGTATTCCTTCGCGGCCGACATTTCGAGCGCGGCGTTTTCAAGCCGCTTCTGGATCACCCTTTCCTCGTCGGTGCCGCGGCCGCGTAAACGGCGCTCGAGCTCCTCCATCGAGGGCGGAGAGATGAAAATGTCGGTGAAACCGCGGCGAATGGGATGCCGCGGATCGAGCCGAACGAGCGACTCCCGGAGCTGCTTCGCGCCCTGCACGTCGATGTCGAGCAGCACGTGGTGGCCCTCCTCCATCGCGTAGAGAACGGTGTCCTCGAGCGTGCCGTAGAAGTTGCCGTGCACTTTGGCGTGCTCCAGAAACTCGCCGTTCTTGGCGCGCTCCTTGAATTCTTTCTTCGACAGAAAATAGTAGTGCGCGCCGTCCTTCTCCTCGCCGCGCGGCTCGCGCGTCGTGCAGGAGATGGAATAGGTGATCCGCGGAAACTCGTCCACCAACCGATCGCAAAGCGTGCTTTTTCCACACCCCGACGGGGCGGACACGACGATCATCAGTGGGCGGGACGGGCGCGGATTCGTGGGCGCTTGCTCGATCAATTCGTTTTCAGGAGTTTCCACTATCAACCTCTCGCGGGGTTACTCGACGTTCTGCACTTGCTCGCGAATGCGTTCGAGCTCGGTTTTAAAGTTCACGACCTCGCGGGTGATCTCAACCTCGTTGGCCTTCGATCCGACCGTGTTGATCTCCCGGAAGAGCTCCTGACAAAGGAAGTCCAGCGTGCGGCCGGCCGGCTCCGTGGAGCGCGACAGCGACCGGGCCTGCGCGAGATGGCTTTTCAGACGGGTCAGTTCCTCGCTGATGTCGCACCGGTCGGCGAACAGCGCGACCTCCTTGACGACGCGTTCGTCGGCGGCGAGGTCGGTCAAGCCGGCCTCCTCCAACCGTTGGAGCAGTTTCGCGCGATAGCCGACCGTGACGGCTGGCGAGAGTTTCTGGATGGTCTTGACCATTTCGTTCAACAGGCCGAGGCGTTCGCGCAAATCGGATTGCAAGGCGCGGCCTTCGGCGGCGCGCATCTTGGCGAGTCCTTTCAGCGCCCGCGCCAGCGCTTCGCCGAGGACGGACGAAACATGCTCCGCGTCGAGATCGTCCTGCTCGATGGTCACCACGCCGGGCAGACGCGACAGCGCTTCCGCCCCCAAATCGTCGGTCAGCTTCAGCTTCTCGGCGGTGGACCGGAGCTGGGCGACGTATTGCCCCGCCAGTTCCTGATCGACCCGCACGGCGCCCACCGACCCGTCGGCCGCCTCCACCCGAACGATCCCGGACACGCGGCCGCGGGAAAACTCGGCCCGCACCAGGGTCTGCACCTGAGCGTCCAGCGTGACGAGGTTGCGCGGCAGGCTGATGTTGATGTCGAGCTGCTTCCGGTTGACCGAGCTGATCTCGACCGTGACGCGGATGCCCGCCGCGGCCGCGACGCCTTCGCCAAAACCGGTCATGCTTTTCAGAGCCATATCCATTCCTTGAACTTGATTAAACGCCGAGAATTTAGGATTTTGTCGGTCATGTCACGCATTTTGATAAATGACGGAAGCGCGTCCACGCTGGTTGAAAAGCTGATCGTCGCGGAATCGACGGCGGACCGGATGAAGGGGTTGCTGGGTCGTTCCGGCCTCGCCGCGGACACGGGCATGCTGCTGCGCCCGTGCGCGAGCATTCATATGTGGTTCATGCGTTTTCCCATCGACGCGGCGTTTCTCGACGCCAACATGGTCGTGCTGAAAGTTAGCCGAAACCTGCGCCCGTGGGCCTTGGCCTACGCGCCGCGGAAAACGGCGTGCGTGCTCGAAACCGCCGTCGGCGTTTTGGATCCGATCACCGTCGGCGACGCGCTGACGCTCGAGCCCGCCACGGCGGATTAGTCGTTCGGGACCGCGGTTTTATTCATCTCGATCAGGCGGCGCGCCTCGCGGTTGCTTTCATCGTCCAGCGTCATCGGCTGCACGTCGCGGATATCCGCGGCTTTGGCGGTGTCGAAGACGCCGGGGTAGCGCTCGTAGTAGATGTTGCCGTTGGGCAAGCGGTACTCCAAGCGGCACTTGATGATCTCGGTATCGGTGATGATCTTGGTGTCGTAGACGAAGATGCGTTTGAGAATCTCGTGCCGCGTGACCACCTGATCAACCTCGGTCTGAACCGACGTGGTGCGGGAAACGAAGCCCTCGCGTACTAGCTGAACGGTGTGGTCGATACCGGATTTGAGCGTGATGCGCACGGGTTGCGAAAGCGAGTCGGAACCGCCTTTGGACTGCGTGGTGGTCAACAGCCTGCCGTCGACGTAGATCTCCACGTTGGCGGGTTCGGTGTCGATCACGAGCGTTCCGCTGTTCTTGACCATGGTGAACTCGACGCTGTCGTTGATGTCGGGCTCGAGGAAGATGCTCTTGGTTTTGCTCGCGTGGCCGTCCAACGTCGCGGTGACTTCGTGGGGGCCTTCCCTGAGGTTTTCAAGCGTGACCGGCGAATCGCCCACGATCTTGTTGTCGATCATGATCCGCGCGCCTTCGGGCTCGGTGATGACGGTCAAACCGGACGGCAGCGCCTCGAGGGCGGCTTCGATCTTGTAGGGCTTGGTGGCCTCGAAG
>JARFRL010000385.1 GCA_029287275.1 Pontiella desulfatans | reverse complement strand
ATCATGTTCTTCCTGCTCACGGCGCCCATCGCGGCGCATATGATTGGCCGCGCCGCCTATCGGTCCGGCGTCCCGCTCTGGATTCTCACGCGCGTCGACGAATGGAAGTCCCGCGGGCCCATTCCGAAGGACGACTGACCCGGAATTCGAAAACACAGGTAACACGGGTGTTTCGCTCCTATATCACGCGACGCGGAAAACTGTTGACCTCGGCGCGATTATCACCAGAATCCCCCGTTTAATTTGCCAAATCAGGGGCTGGCCGAAATGAATCTTAAAAAAGTGCTATCACCAGACGCCGTTTGGGTCGATCTCAAGGCGGACAGCAAACAGGGCATCATCGAAGAGATGATCGCCCGGCTCGTCGCCGCTGGAAAGCTCAGCGATCGCGAGGCCGTGCTCAAAGCGGTCGTTGAACGCGAAGCCAAGATGTCGACCGGCATGCAGAACGGGGTGGCCATTCCGCACGGCAAGACCGACGCGGTCGAATCGCTCGTCGCGGCCATCGGAATCAACAAGAGCGGGGTTCCGTTCGATTCCATGGACGGATCGCCTTGCACGATCTTCATCATGACGATTTCTCCCACCCAACGCACCGGGCCGCACATTCAGTTTCTGGCCGAAGTCAGCCGGTTGATCAGTCAGCCCGCGGAACGCGATCGGCTACTGGCCGCCAAGACGCATGGCGACATTTACGAAATTTTGACCAGGAAATAAATCAAATGCTCAAATCCGCTCTCACCGCGATCCTATTCGCCGCCGCGTCTCTGGGAGCGGCTTACGCGTCCTCCGACACCGAACACGCGCCCGGCCCCGAAATTCACGCCGCGGCCGAAGCGGCGGCCCCTCACGGCTCCATCAGCGCGGCCCCCGCGCCGAGTCACGCCGCCCCGGCTCACGCCGAAGAGCACGCCGCGGAGGAAAGCCACGGCATCACGCACATGATGATGCACCTGATCATTCAGCTGGCGGTCATCATCGTCTGCGCGAAGGTGGGCGGGTACATCTTCCACCGCTTCCTCAAGATGCCGTCCGTGCTTGGCGAGCTCGTTTCGGGCATGATCATCGGGCCGTACGCGCTGGGCGGAATGATCGATCTGCCGACCATCGGCATCCTTTTCGCGGAGAGCAACGGCTTCACCACCACGCCCGAGCTCTACGGCATCGCGACGCTCGCGTCGATTATTCTATTGTTCCTCGCGGGGCTCGAAACCGACCTCGCCGCGTTCATACGCTATTCCGTCGTCGGCTCGTTCGTGGGCCTCGGCGGTCTGCTCGCGGCGTTCATCATCGGCGATCTCTGCGCGGTGCTCTGGCCCGGCAACGGCATCGACGACTTCATGGATCCCTCCGCGCTGTTCCTCGGCGTCATCTCCGTCGCGACCTCGGTGGGCATCACCGCCCGCATCCTCGCGGAAAAACGGAAAATGGCCTCGCC
>JARFRL010000381.1 GCA_029287275.1 Pontiella desulfatans | reverse complement strand
GGCCGGCGCTTTCTTCGCGGCTTTCTTCTTGGCCGGAGCCTTCTTCACGGCGTTCTTTTTAGCCGGAGCTTTTTTCGCCGCCTTCTTCTTGGCCGGAGCCTTATTCACGGCTTTCTTTTTAGCCGGAGCCTTCTTGGCGGCTTTCTTCTTGGCCGGCGCCTTCTTGGCGGCCTTCTTCTTGGCCGGCGCTTTCTTCGCGGCTTTCTTCTTGGCCGGGGCTTTCTTCACGACCTTCTTCTTGGCCGGCGCCTTTTTGGCGGCTTTCTTTTTAGCCGGAGCTTTCTTGGCGGCCTTCTTCTTGGCGGGCGCCTTCTTCGCGGCCTTCTTCTTGGCCGGTGCTTTCTTCACGGCCTTCTTCTTGGCCGGAGCTTTTTTCACGACCTTCTTCTTGGCCGGTGCTTTCTTAACGGCCTTTTTTTTGGCCGGCGCCTTCTTCGCTGCTTTCTTCTTAGCTGCCATTGTAGCCTCCTTGGTTTTCACTCCTGACTAACGATCACTAACGCGCGCTCACCCACTCGTTCGAGTTCATGAACATGCAAAGAACTATCAATGCTCGTCCTTCTGATAAACGGTTATAAGCACAACGCGAATTTTACGCAACCCATTTGGTTTATAAAAACTCATGTCGTTGTTGACGTTGCGACGATCTTTTTTTCGCGTACGTGAAGATATAAAACAAGACGGCGCGGGCAATAAAAAAACCGCCCACCAAGTGGACGGTTTTTTCGACGCGCGGACGCGGCGCGCGCTTAGAGTTCCTGCGTGATCTTCTCAACGAGGTACGCCTCGATGACGTCGCCGGGTTCGAAGTTCGTGAAGTTGTCCGGACGGATGCCGCACTCCTGTCCCTGGCGCACTTCCGGCGCGTCGTTCTGGAAACGTTTGAGCGAACCAATAACGCCCTCGAAGAGGATGTCGCGGCCGCGCTTGATACGGATGCTGGCCTTCGCCGAGACGCGGCCACTGACCACCATGCACCCCGCGATCTTGCTCTTGCGACTGAGCTCGAACACCTCTTTGATTTCGGCTTCGCCAATGACCTGCTCGCGCAGCTCCGGCTCGAGCAACCCTTTCATCGCGCTCTCCACATCCTCGATCAATTCATAGATGATGCTGTAGAGGCGAATCTCCACGCCCTCGCGCTTCGCGGCGGCGTTCGTGCCACTCTCGTTGCCCGTGTGGAACCCGAGAATGATCGCGTCGGACGCGCTCGCGAGCATGACGTCGTTAACGGTGATGTTGCCCACGTCGTTGGTGAGAATATTGATCTCGACCTTGTCGCTTTTAATTCCGCTGAGCGAGTGCGCGATGGCCTCGACGGAACCTTGAACGTCGGCCTTGATGATGACCTTGAGTTCCTTCTTCTCGGCGGTCGCGGAGGCGCCGAACAGATCGTCGAGCGACATCTTCTTCGGCGCGGCGCCGCTGAGGTGCGTGGCGCGTTGCTCGGCCTGCAGCTCCTCGGAAATGTTTTTCGCTTCCTTGTCGGAAGTCATCACCTGAAACTCGTCGCCGGCGCCCGGCACGTTGGTGAGGCCAAGAATCTTGACGGCGGTGGAGGGTCCCGCGGAGCGAATCTTCACGCCTTGGTCGGAGATCAAGGCTTTGACGCGGCCCCAGTATTTTCCGCAGACCACGTTGTCGCCGACTTTAAGCGAGCCCTCTTTCACGAGGATGCTGGCGGTCGGGCCCATGCCCGGCTCCATCTGAGCCTCGACCACGAATCCGTTCGCGGGCTTGTTCGGGTTGGCCTTGAGTTCGAGCATCTCGGCCTCGAGCAGAATGCGCTCGAGCAGCGAGTCGATCCCCTCGCCGGTTTCGGCGCTGACCGGAACGCAGCCGATGGAGCCGCCCCAGTCCTCGACCATCACGTCGTTTTCCTGAAGCTGCTGTTTCAAGCGGTCGGGATTCGCGGCGCGCAAATCCATTTTGTTCATGGCGATGATCGTGCAGACGCCGGCCGCTTTCGCGTGCTTGATCGCCTCGATCGTTTGCGGCATGACGCCGTCGTCGGCCGCGACCACCAACACCGCGATGTCGGTGAGGTTCGCGCCGCGGGCGCGCATCGCCGTGAAGGCCGCGTGGCCCGGCGTGTCGAGAAAGGTGATCTTGTTGTCGTTGACCTCGACGGAGTAGGCGCCGATGTGCTGCGTGATTCCACCGGACTCGCCTGCCGTGACCTTGGTGTCGCGCACCTTGTCGAGCAACGAGGTTTTACCGTGGTCGACGTGGCCCATGAAGGTGACCACCGGCGGCCGCGGCAGCAACGTGTCGGGCGCGTCCGGGGCGTCGCCGTTCTTTTTCGCGGCGACTTTTTTGGCCGCGGACTTGGGTTGCGGCGGGGGCGCTTTTTTCTTCTCTTCCTTGCGCACGATGAAGCCGTGCTTCTCGCCGATCTCTTTGGCGATCTTCAGGTCGATCTCGGCGTTGATGGACGCGAAGACGTTCATCTTCATCAGCTCCGCGATGACCATGTTGGGCTTCATGCCCATCAGCTCCGCGAAATCCTTGACCATGACCTTCGGCTTTTTGAGCTCGATGATATTCGATACGGCCTCCGGCTCGGCCGGGACCTCGGCGGGCGCTTCCTCGACGGGCGCGGCGTCCGCCACCGCCGGAGTTTCCTCCGGGGCATCGACCGCGGCGGGTTCCTCAACCGGTTCGGGCTTCTCGGCGGAGACGTTGTCGGCGCGGGCTTCCTCGATCGAGGCGTAGCCCAACTCGTCGCATACCTGCGCGATCTGTTCCTTGGAAAGTTCGGACTCGGGACTCTCGACGACGATATCGACGTCTCCCAGGATTTCCATCAGTTCCTCGGTCGAAACGCCGACGTCTTTGGCTAGTTCTTGTACTGTCATCATTCCGTGATCTCACCGTGTTCTTTAATGTACTCCACCTCGGCGGCGTACCAAATTGATTTCGCTTGTTCGGGGGAAATGCCCTCGATGGATGCAAGGTCGCCCATTTCGGCGGCCAGAATGCCTTCCAACGTAAGGAAGCCGGAGAAGACCAGCTTGTCGGCGTACTCGTCGCCAATGCCTTCGATGGCCGCGAGCTTGGTCACCGCGACCGCGACGCGCTCCTCGAAGTCCATGCTTTCCTCGTCCTTCTGAATATCGACGCGCCAACCGGTCAGCTTGGAGGTCAGCCGCGCGTTTTGGCCGCGCTTGCCGATCGCCAGCGAGAGCTGGTCGGGCTCGACCGTCACGCGAACGGTTTGCGTGTCCTCGTCGGCTTCGACGTGCTTGAGGCGCGCCGGCGCCAACGCGTTCGTGATGAAGGTGTGGATGTCCTCGCTCCAACGAACGATGTCGATCTTCTCGCCGGAAAGCTCGCGCACGATGTTCTTGACGCGCATGCCGCGCATGCCGACGCAAGCGCCGACCGGATCAACGCGCTCGTCGTGCGAGATGACCGCGACCTTGGAGCGATAGCCGGCCTCGCGGGCGATGCCTTTGATCTCCATCGTGCCGTCGGAGATTTCCGACACTTCCAGTTCGAAAAGCCGCCGGACGAAATCGGGATGGTTGCGCGACAGGACGATCTCCGGGCCGCGTTCGCGTTCGCGGACGTTGAGGATCAGCGCGCGGACGCGCTCGCCCACTTCATACTCCTCGGTCGGGACGCGTTCCTTGGAGGGCATCAGCGCTTCGCCGTGCTCGAGTTCGATGACCACGTCGGAGCGGTCGAAACGGGTGACGGAGCCGGTGATGATCTCGCCGATGCGGTCCTTGTATTCCTCGAAAATGATTTCCTTCTCGGCGTTGCGGATCTTCTGCATGATCACCTGTTTGGCGGTCTGCGCGGCGATGCGGCCGAGGTGCGGCGGCTGGGTCTCGATTTCGGATCCGTCCGTCAGCGTGCGATAGGCTTTGCGTTCAAAGGTTTTACGGTCGATCTCGATGCGCAGATCATCGGCGTCGGCGTCGTCGTTCTTTTCCGCGACGCTCTGCAACGCCAGCTCGATGGCGCGAATGATTACCTCGCGTTCAACGCCGCGTTCGCTTTCCATGTACTCGACAACGGCTTTCAGTTCGGCGGGATTCATACCGTTACCTCCTTCAAACATTTCCACGATTTCAAATAACCGGCCCTAAAGAGAACAAAAGAGCGGCCATGGGCCACCCTCGATTCAGAGCCAAAACTATCAACAAGTGGGAGAATCTACGC
>JARFRL010000366.1 GCA_029287275.1 Pontiella desulfatans | reverse complement strand
ACCTGGGGCACGGTGGGCGTCTCGGAGAACATCATCGAAGCCTCGTGGGAAGCGCTGGTCGACGGCGTGGAATACAAGCTGTTCCTCAATGAAGAGGACGCGTGACGATCGAGGCGTGAAATGAATCACGCTTCACGGCTCACGCATCATCTTGAACATATCTTTTGAAATAAACTGGATTTGAATTATGGCGGGATTATCAAAAAACTACGACCCGAAGCAGGTCGAGGAAAAGTGGTATCAGAAGTGGATGGACGACGGTCGTTTTCACGGCGACAGCGCGGACGGGGGCGACCCGTTCTGCATCGTGATCCCGCCGCCGAACGTCACCGGCATTCTGCACATGGGCCACGCGCTCAACAACAACATCCAAGACGTCCTGACCCGCGTCGCGCGCATGAAGGGCAAGAACACCGTCTGGGTTCCGGGCACCGACCACGCCGGTATCGCGACCCAGAACGTCGTCGAACGCGCGCTGAAAAAAGAGGGCAAGACCCGCGACGATCTCGGCCGCGAGAAATTCGTCGAGCGCGTGTGGGAGTGGAAAGAGGAGTACGGCTCCACCATCTCGAACCAGCTGAAGAAACTCGGCGCGTCCTGCGACTGGGAACGCGAGCGCTTCACGATGGATGAAGGCTTGAGCGACGCCGTCTTGGAAATCTTCTGCCGGCTGTACGACAAGGATTTGATTTACCGCGGCAACCGCATCATCAACTGGTGCTCGCGTTGCGAGACCGCGCTTTCCGACGAGGAGAGCGAGCACGTGGACGTCGAGGGCGCGCTATATCACCTGCGCTACGCGGTCAAGGGCAAGAAAAGGAAGATCGTCGTTGCGACCACCCGTCCGGAAACCATGCTCGGCGACACCGCCGTCGCGGTCAATCCGCGCGACGAGCGCTACCAGGATTTGATTGGCGAAATGATCGTGTTGCCGATCACCAACCGCGAGATTCCGATCATCGCCGACGATTACGTCGATCCCGAGTTCGGAACCGGCTTGGTCAAGATCACGCCCGCGCACGATCCGAACGATTTCGAAATGGGCCAGCGCCACGACCTGCCGCAGATCAACGTGATGACCGATCAGGGAATCATGAACGAGAACGCGGGGCCGTACGAAGGCATGGACCGTTTCGAGTGCCGCAAGCGGTTGATGGAAGACCTGAAGGCGGGCGGTCTGGTCGAGAAAGTCGAGGCGCATCACCACGCGGTGGGGCATTGCTACCGGTGCGACACCGTCGTCGAGCCGCGCCTTTCCCCGCAGTGGTTCGTGAAGATGAAATCGCTGGCGCGGCCCGCGATCGAGGCCGTCAACGACGGCCGGATCAAATTCGTTCCCGAGCGCTGGAACAAGACCTACATGGGCTGGATGGAAAACATCCGCGACTGGTGCATCTCGCGCCAGATCTGGTGGGGACACCGCATTCCGATTTTCTACTGCGACGACTGCGGCCACGAGTGGGCGTCTAAAACCGCGGAGCCCGCCTGCGCGAAATGCCAATCGTCCAACGTGCGGCAGGACGAGGACGTGCTCGACACCTGGTTCTCCTCCTGGCTCTGGCCGTTCAGCGTGTTCGGCTGGCCCAACGAGGACGCGGATCTGAAATTCTACTATCCGTCCAAGACGCTCGTCACCGGCAACGAAATCATCTTCTTCTGGGTGGCGCGCATGATCATGTCCGGCTTGGAAGTGATGAACGACATTCCGTTCGACACCGTCTACATCCACGGCACCGTCCGCGACGACCAAGGCCGCAAGATGTCGAAGAGTCTCGGCAACTCCATCGATCCGCTGGACATCATCGAGAAATACAGCTCCGACGCGCTGCGCTTCTCGCTGCTGATGATCACCGCGACCGGACAGGATGTTTACATCAGCGACGAGAAATTCGAGATCGGCCGCAACTTCGGCACCAAGATCTGGAACGCGGCGCGGTTCATGGAAATGCACTCGGAAGGGTTCGACGTCAAGGATCTCGCGTTCAACGAGGCCGACCTGACGCCCGACGATCAGCACCTGCTCGCGAAGCTCAACGAGGCGATCGCGACGAGCAACGACCATCTTGGGCGCTACCGCTTCAACGACGCGACGTTGGCGCTGTATGATTTCTTCTGGCACAGCTACTGCGATTGGTATTTGGAATACGCGAAGCCGATTCTCTACAATGGAACGCCGGAACAAAAGAAGCACACGCTTCAGGTCATGCACTTCTCGTTCTCGACCGCGCTGCGCCTGTTGCATCCGTTCATGCCGTTCCAGACCGAGGAACTTTGGCAGGGCATGGGATACAACCACGAAGACGAATCGATCATGGTCGCGCCGTGGCCGGAGAAAGCCGTCGCGCGCGGCATCGACGCCGCGATCGTCAAATACGTCGACGGCAAACACGATCTAATCCGCGTGGGCCGGATCCTGCGCGCCGAGTACGATCTCAGCAACAAGCAGACCGCCAAGTTCCGCGTCCGCGCCGCCACCGCCGATATCGCGAGGCGGATCGACGAGGACGTCGGCTCCATCATGGCCGCGCTGAAGGCCGAGGAGATTCTCGTCGACGTCGATTTCACGCCGGACGGCGCGATGCCGAGCGGCATCAGCACGCTGGGCACGGTGTACATGTCGATCGAAGGCCTCGTCGACGTCGACGCGGAAATCAAAAAACTGACGTCCGAACTGGACGAGGTGAACGGATTTCTCGCGAGCGTCAAACAGAAGTTGTCGAACGAGAACTTCACCAGCCGCGCGCCGCGCGAAGTCGTGGCCGTTCAAGAGAAGCGCCAGGAAGAACTGCTTGAAAAGGCCGACAAATTGGCGAAGATGATCGAAACGTTGAAGGGCTGATCGCCGCGCGTTGAAACGTTAGTCGGGGTGGTTCAGGGGTGAACCGGAGAAAATGATATGAGTGACGCCACCGAAGCAGTTCGCCCGGCCCGCATTCCTGACTGGATGCGCCGTCCGATCCAAACCGACAAAGAGTACGCCGAAACGCACGACGCCCTGAAAAAAAACGGGTTGCACACCGTCTGCGAGGACGCGAAATGCCCGAACCGTCACGAGTGCTGGAACCACGGCACCGCGACGGTGATGATTCTCGGAAACGTCTGCACCCGCGACTGTCGGTTCTGTTCCATCGCGACCGGCAAGCCGGAAGGACTGGATCTGGACGAGCCGAACCGCGTGGCGGACGCCATCGAGAAAATGAATCTCAAACACGTGGTGATCACCAGCGTCACGCGCGACGACGTGCTGGATGGCGGCGCGGAAATTTTCGCCCAGACCATCTCGGCCGTCAAAGCGCGCGTGCCGGGCGTCACGGTGGAGGTGCTCACGCCGGACTTCTGGGGCCGCGCGGAATCGCTCTACAAGGTGCTCGACGCGGGGCCGGTCGTCTTCAACCACAACATGGAAACCGTGAAGCGCCTGCAGCGCTCGATCCGTTCGGGCGCGACCTACGAGCGCTCGCTGAGCGTTCTCAAACTCGCGTCGGAATATGGCGACGGGTCGATCAAGGTCAAGACCGGCATCATGCTCGGCCTCGGCGAGACCAACGAGGAAGTCATGGAGTGTCTTCAGGATATTTACGACCATGGCGTTCGGTTGCTCACGATCGGGCAGTACATGGCGCCGACGCGCGACCACGCCCACACGAAGCGTTTCGTGACGCCCGCGGAATTCGTTGATTTCGCGGACGCCGCCTACGAGATCGGTTTCACCGCCGTCGCGTCCGGACCATTGGTTCGCTCCTCCTATCGCGCCGACAAGATGATTACCACCTGATTGGAGTTTCGAACTTCATGGACAACGGAAACCACGCGAAGTCGATTGATCGGTTGGGCGTGTTGGTTTGCGCGTTCAACGAGGCCGACCGCATCGAGCGCGTGGTTCAGGCCTGCCTCGCTCAGAACCCGATTTGGGTCCTGGTCGTGGACGACGGTTCCATCGACGGAACCGCCGACGTCGCGGCGAAAGCGGGGGCCAAGGTCGTTCGCAACTCGGAAAACATCGGGAAGGGCGCCAGCCTGCGCCGCGGTTTCGAGCTCATCCGCGACGCGGGGTGCGACG
>JARFRL010000274.1 GCA_029287275.1 Pontiella desulfatans | reverse complement strand
CGTGGGCTCGGAGATGTGTATAAGAGACAGGGACAACGGACCCGGGGTGTGCCCGATTGGCTCGAATCGCTCCGCACGACGGGTCGCCGCAGCCAATGCGTTCACGGGGAAGCTCTCGTGGCTCCTGCCCCCGGGATGGCTGACATGGTAGGTACAACCGCCCACGGCACGCCCGTGCCGGCGATCGAAAAGATCCAGCACGAGCGGCGCATGCACCGGGATGGTCGGATGCAGGCAACTCGGTGGCTGCCAGGCGCGGTAGCGGACGCCCGCGACGTACACGCCCGGCTGATCGGTGGGCGTGAGCGGAACCTCGATGCCGTTGACGGCGATGGCGTGGCGCTGTTCGTTCTGCCCGCTGACCTTCACCTGCAGCCGTTCGAGCGAGGAGTCCACATAGCGCGCGGTGCCGCCGCCGCCCGCTTCCTCGCCGAGCACCAGCCACGGTTCGATCGCCTGGCGCAGCTCGATCCGCACGCCCTCAGACTCGACGGCGCCGTAGAAGGGAAAGCGGAACTCGCGCTGCGCCTCGTACCACAGCGGGTCGAAGGGGTAGCCGGCGCGCGTCAGGTCCCCGAGGATGTCGAGGAAGTCCGCCCACAGGAAATGCGGCAGCATGAAGCGGTCGTGCAGATTGGTGAGCCAGCGGGTGAGCGGCGCCTCGTAGGGCTTTTCCCAGAAGTGCACGATCAGGGCCCGCAGGAGCAGTTGTTGGGCGAGGCTCATTTGGGCGTGGGGCGGCATTTCGAAGCCGCGAAATTCCACGAGGCCGAGTCTGCCGGTGGCGCTGTCAGGCGAGAACATCTTGTCGATGCAGAACTCGGCGCGGTGGGTGTTGCCGGTGAGGTCGGTGAGCAGGTGGCGGAAGACGCGGTCGACCAGCCACGGCGGAATGGACGCTTCATTCATGTTCGGAATCTGTTTGAACGCGAGCTCCATTTCGTAGGCCGCGTCCGGCCGACCTTCATCGACCCGCGGCGCCTGCGACGTGGGGCCCAGGAAGAGTCCGCTGAACAGGTAGCTCAACGACGGGTGGTTCATCCAGTAGCCGATCAGCGATTTCAATAGATCGGGCCGCCGCAGGAAGGGCGAGTCGGCGGGGGTCGCGCCGCCCACCACCACGTGGTTTCCGCCGCCGGTGCCGGTATGCCGGCCATCGACCTGGAACTTGTCGGTGCGCAGCAACCATTCCCGCGCTTCCTGATACAGCACGGTGGTGTTGTTGATCATCTCGCGCCAGGAATAGGCGGGCTGAATGTTGACCTCGATCACGCCGGGGTCGGGGGTGACCTTCATGTACTCGATCCGCGGGTCGTGGGGCGGAGCATAGCCTTCGATCAGCACCGGCGTGCCGGTGATTTCCGCGGCGTGCTCGACCGCGGCGATCAGGTCGAGATAGTCCTCGATGCTTTCGGCCGGCGGCATGAAAACGTAAAGTCGCTCGTCGCGGCATTCCACGCACAACGCGGTGCGAACCACCCAAGAGGCGGACTGGCCGCTTTCCGGCAGGCGGTCCTGCGGGAGCTCGTGCGACGTCTGTTCGTTCGACTCGAAAACGCCGGAATCGCGCGGGGCGTCGCCCTGTTTCTGCGAAACCACCATGGCGCGGCGGCTTGGTAGCGCCGGGCGATAGCCGGAGGGGTCGGAGGTTCCGATAACGGGCCGATCCTCTTTTTTGGCCCACGGGAGGCTTTCGAGCGGCAGGCGCAATCCCATGGGCGAGTCGCCGGGCACGAGATACAGCTGTTTGCCGCGCAGCATCCACAGGCCGCTCTGCCAGGTGGGGCCGTCTTTTTCGAAGGCGCGTTGCAGGGGCAGGATGTAGCCGATCGGCGTGTTGAGTCCGCGGTCGAACACCTTCAGCAACTGCTGGCGTTCCTGCGGGTCGTCGAGTTTGCTGTCGAGCGGATCCACGTTGACCGGGAGTTCACGTTCGCGGAGGGAGAATTTAACCGGGTCTTCGTAGGCCGGATTGATGTAGGAGCGGTCGACGCCGATCTGGCGGGTCAGCTCTTCGGTGAGCGCGAGCGCGTCTTTCCAGGTGTATCCATACGCTTCGTTTTCGCTGCCGAGCAGCTCGTCGTTGGCCCAGATGGGTTGCCCGTCTTTGCGCCAGTAGAGCCCGAGCGCCCAGCGCGGCAGGGGTTCGCCGGGATACCATTTTCCCTGTCCGTAATGCAGCAGCCCCTTGGGGCCGAAGCGCGCGCGCAACCGCCGGATCAGTTTTTCCGAAAGCGGCTTCTTGGTGGGGCCGACCGCGCCGGTGTTCCACTCCTCGCCTTCAAGATCGGTGCCGGAAATGAAAGTCGGTTCGCCGCCCATGCTCAAGCGGACGTCGCCCGCGATCAGCCGTTGGTCGACCTTGTCGCCGAGTTCGACGACCGCTTCCCACTGCCCGTCGGTGTAGGGCTTGGTGACGCGCGGATCCTCGTGAATGCGCGTGACGGACATTTCGACGTTGAATTCGGTGTTGCATTCGGAGATGCCGCCTTCGAGGGGCGACGCGCCGCGGGCGTCGGCCGAGGTGGCGAGCGGAATATGGCCTTCGCCGCAGAAGAGCCCGCTGGTGGCGTCGAGTCCGACCCAGCCCGCGCCGGGCAGGTAGACCTCGCACCAGGCGTGGAGATCGCAGACGTCTTTGGTCACGCCGGCGGGCGCGTTCGGGTCGACCGGCTTCTCGTCGGCCGCCAGTTGGATGGAATAGCCGGAGACGAAGCGCGCCGCGAGTCCAAGCCGTCGAAAAAGATGAACCAGCAACCACGCGAAGTCGCGGCAACTTCCTTTGCCCTCGCGCAAGGTCCGCTCGGGGGTGTAGATGCCCGGATCCATGCGCAGCGTGTATTCGAGGCTGGAGTTGACCTTCTCGTTGACCAGCGCCAGAAATTCAATGCTGCGGATTTCCGTGGTGTCGATCGATTCGAGGAATGCCTGAAAGAGCGGCTGCACGCGCTGTTTGGAAAAGTAGGAGCGCAGTTCGCGGCGGAGTTTGTAGGGATATTCGAACGGATAGGTTTCCGCGTCTTCCTCGAGGAAGAAATCGAATGGATTGATGGGCATCAGATCGGCGACGAGATCGACCTCCATGCTGAATTTCCGCGTCGGTTGGTTGATCAGCAGGCGCGCCAGCCAGTTGCTTTGCGGGTCCTGCTGCCAGTTGAGGAAGTGGTCGTCCGGCTCGATCTTCAGCGAATAGCTGACGATCGGCGTGCGGCAGTGCGGGGTGGGGCGCAACCGGATGATTTGCGGACCGAGTTCCGCGAGCCGATCGTAGTGGTATTCGGTTTTGTGGTGCAGCGCGATTCGAATGGCCATGGGATCACGCTCCAACCGGCGGCGCCGGCGCGGTGTTGAAATGGGTGAAAATCGAGTTGTTCACGCCGTTGATGTCGAGTTGCAGTTCGTCGATGAATTCGTTGAGCCCGATGTCGATGATTTCCCGCGCGGTCATGTTGTCCAACCGTTCGCAGAGCGCGGCCAGCTGAACGTGCGGCTCGGCGGGAACGTCGCGCGTGATGCGGTTCAGGCTGTCCAGCGCGGCGCGCAGGCAGAACAGAATGGCGCGCGGGAACCCTTTGTCGAGCACGATCATGTCGATGACGTTTTCATGATTCACCAGCCCGTGCGTGCGGTAGTAGGCTTCGCGGGCGTCGAGCGAAAGCAACAGGGCGTTCCAGTGGATGTCGTCGATGGGCGTGCCGACGTCCGCGATTTTCGGCAGGAGATAAAAGTATTTCACGTGCAGCAAGCGCGAGGTTTTGTCGGCCCGTTCGAGAAACTCGCCCAGTCGCCAGAGGTGATACCCGCGGCCGCGTTCGATGGTCTCGGACACGATGCCGGAGAGCATCATTCCGGCCCGTTTGACCTGTCGGCAGAGCTCGAAGACGCGGCTATGGAAGAAGGCGCGCTCTTTCGAGGCGGCCGGAACCAGTTTGCCCAGCGCGTTGATCTCCTCGTACATTTCCGAGGGCATCGCCTCGCGCAGGCCCTGCGCGTTCGCCCGCGCCGACTGCAGACAGTTGGCGATGGAGTTGGGATATTCCGGGTTGAACATCAGAAAGTGCATGACGTTCTCGCTGGAGGCCTCGCCGTAGCGGGCCTTGAACAGCTTCATGTCGCCGGTGATTTCCACCAGCGGCGCCCACTGTTCCTCGCCGCCGAACTGCAGGTCGAGGTTGAGGTGGTAACTCACTTCCAGAAAGCGCGCGGTGTTGGAGGCGCGCTCCACGTAGCGGCTCATCCAATAGATGCTGTCGGCGACTCGACTCAGCATGACGCGACCTCCGGTTTCGCGGCGTGATCGACCACCCAGGTGTCTTTGGTTCCTCCGCCTTGCGACGAGTTGACCACGAGCGAGCCTTTCTTGAGGGCGACGCGGGTGAGGCCGCCCGGCAGCACGTAGGAGTCGTCGCCGCTATGCAAAATGTAGGGCCGCAAATCGAGGTGGCGGCCTTCGAAATGGTTGTCGACCACGACGGGCGCGCGGGAAAGCGCGAGGGTGGGTTGCGAGATGTAGTTGCGCGGGTCGGCGCGCAGCGATTTGGCGAACTCGTTTCGTTCGGCTTCCGTGGAGCGCGGGCCGATCAGCATGCCGTAGCCGCCGGATTCGCTCGCGGGTTTAACGACGAGCTTCTCGAGATTGTCCAGCGTGTATTCCAGCGCCTCGGGCTCGCAGCAAAGGTGGGTGGGCACGTTCGGCAACAGGGGCTCCTCGCCGAGATAGTAGCGGATCATGTCCGGCACGAACGCGTAGACCACCTTGTCGTCCGCGACGCCGGTGCCCGGCGCGTTCGCGAGGGTCAGCGTGCCGTCGCGGAAGGCCTTCATCATGCCGGGGCATCCCAAGGAGGAATCGGACCGGAACACCTCCGGATCCAGAAAATCGTCGTCGACGCGGCGATAAATGACGTCGATCCGCTGGAGCCCTTCCACCGTTCGCGCGCAGATGTGTTTTCCGTCGTACACCAGGTCGCGCCCCTCGACGAGCAACGCGCCCATTTGCCGCGCCAGAAAAGCGTGCTCGAAGTAGGCGGAGTTGTACACGCCCGGCGTGAGCACCGCGACGTTGGGGCGGCTGACGCCCTCGGGCGCCACGCGGTGCAGCATTTTCATGAATTGGTCGGGATAGTCCACCACGCGGCGCACTTGGCTTTTATGAAACACCTCGGGGAAGTTGCGCTTCATCAAGGTGCGGTTGAGCAACACATAGGAGACGCCGGAGGGCACGCGCAGGTTGTCTTCCAAAACGAAGAACGTTCCGTTTTCATCGCGGACCAGATCGGTGCCGGTCACGTGCGCCCATACGCCTTTGGGCGGATTGAGGTCCTGGCATTGGGGCAGGTAGCCCTTGGAGGAGGTGAAGAGCCATTCGGGCACCACGCCGTCCGCGATGATTTTCCGCTCGTGGTAAATGTCGTCGATGAACCGGTTAACGGCCTTGATCCGCTGCTTCAATCCGGTTTCAACGACATCCCATTCCGCGCCGTCGATAATCCGCGGCACGATGTCGAACGGTATGGCGCGCTCGGTTCCTTCTCCGGAACCGTACACGTTGAACGTGATCCCCATGCTGTGCATGGCGAGCTCGCTGGCTTCCTGCCGCTTGAGCAAATCGCCCGGCGGCAAGCGTTCGATGGCGTTTACAAGCAACCGGGCGCTGTCGCGCGCCAGTCCCTGGTTATCAAACAGCTCATCGAAAAAACCTTCCGTTTCATAGCCTTCAAAATTCATTGTCACATCCTCGTCGTCCTCTTACGCATCAAGCATGCCATCCGAATTCCGCGCGGACAAGGAAACTTCCGTTGTCTCATAAAACACTCTAAAAACGATAGATAAGTCCAGGCGGTTCGCGAGGCGGAACATGAGCGGGTTTTATTTACGCATACATATACGTATTTAATGATTTAAGGAAGTACAAATATGTCATGCGGCGAAGACGCAGTTCTCGCCTTCTTTATAGCCGCGCTGATTCAGAAAACGCCGGATTTTCCCGCGCGCGCCGCGGTTGGCCACCATGGAAAGCACGAAGCAGCTTCCGGCCGCGGGGAGGTCGTTGTGGTGAAGGACGGGCGTGCCGCAGTCCAACGAGCGCTCTTTCAGGTCGATGTACGCGGTCACTCGCAAGCCCAGCTTCTTCAAGATCTCCACCCGTTTGCGCGTGACGCGTCCCGCGCCCCAAACAACGACGTCGGGGTGGTGGGGGTTGCGCGCTCGCAGCCATTGGAGGAGATATTCCGCCTTGGTTTGGTAGAAGGCGTCGACGTGGTAGCGTTCGTCCGTCCGCGACAGGCGATCGGGCGGATCGTTCCAGGTGACGAGCTCCGCGTCGACCTTCGCGGCCGCGACGCCGTGGGCCATCCAGCGCAACCACAGCTCGTAATCCTCCGGAAAGGG
>JARFRL010000245.1 GCA_029287275.1 Pontiella desulfatans | reverse complement strand
CAGGGTCTTTTTCCGTGCATTGCCGCGGGGAAAAGGCCTAGTATTTCCCCATTGCGTTAAACAGGCGAAATGCTATGTTCTCGCCCGCTTTTAAAAGAAAAGGAGTTCTCAAATGATTGAACCAGGAAGTACTTATGTCGTGATGGGCCTGCTCAACACCGACTCGATCGCCTACGCCGCCGGCAAGATGATCGAGGAAATGGGCGGAAACGTGATCTACTCCGTGCAGAGCGAGCGCATGAAACGCATCTTCTTCGACCGCAGCAAGGATCTGACCGATGAAGAGAAAGACGCGATGCGGTTCGAATACTGCGACGTGACCGTCGAGAACGAGGTTCGAAACTTGTTCGCGAAAACCGGCCCGATCAACGGCGTGCTTCATTCCATCGGCTTCGCGAATCCGAAAACATGTCTGGGCGACTCCATGTATACGCCCGCCTATGAAGACATCAAGCAGGGCTTTCACATCAGCTGCGCGTCGCTCGCGACCGTTTCGCACTTCGCGCTCGAGCGCATGGAAAAAGGCGGCTCCATCGTGACGCTCTCCTTCGAATCGCAAGTCGCCTTCCCGTTCTACAACTGGATGGGCGTCAACAAAGCCGCGCTGGAGGCGCTGGTCCGCGCCTTGGCCCGCGAATATGGCCGCGAGCACGTCCGCGTCAACGCCATCTCCGCCGGCCCGCTCGCGACGAAGGCCGCCAAATCCATCCCGCACTTCGCGCACCTCGCCAAAACCTGGCGCCAGATGAGCCCCTTGCCTTGGGACGTGGTGAAGGACAAGCAGGAAGTCGCCAACTCGGTCGTCTTCATGCTCGGCAAATACTCCAAGAAAATCACCGGCCAGACCATCTACGTGGATGGCGGCGCGAACAACGTCGGGGGGGTTCTGCTCCCGACCGAGAAGCCGCTGATGCGCACGCCGGCCAAAGAAGCCGCCAAAAAGAAAACGGCCAAGAAAAAAGCCGCGCCGAAAAAATAACGCGCGGGACCCGTGAGACGTGAGGCGTGATTCGGTTCGCGCCTCACGTTTAACGTATCAGGGGAAAAGACCATGGGATTGAGTGTCGGAATCGTCGGACTGCCAAACGTTGGGAAGTCCACCATCTTCAACGCGCTGACGCGCGAGCAAAACGCGGAGGCCGCGAACTATCCGTTCTGCACCATCGAGCCGAACAAGGCCGTGGTGCCGGTTCCCGATCCCCGGCTGGGCAAGTTGGCCGAAATCGCCGGTTCCCGGAAACTGATTCACGCGACCGTGGACTTCGTGGACATCGCGGGCCTCGTGAAAGGCGCGAGCCAAGGCGAGGGCCTGGGCAACAAGTTTCTGACCAACATCCGCGAGACCGACGCGATCCTGCAGGTGGTCCGCTGTTTCGACGACGGGAACGTGGTGCACGTCGACGGTTCCATCGATCCGACGCGCGACATCGAGATCATCGAGGCCGAGCTGATCATCGCGGATTTTCAAATGATGGAGAATCGCTTGGGCCGCGTGCGAAAGGCCGCCCGCGCCGATAAAGCCATCGCCGCCACCCTTCCCGCGTTCGAAGCGCTGCTGGCGCATCTGGGCGAAGGCAACATGGCCTACAAGTTCGAAGACAAAGACACGGAGCAGGGCAAGGCGATTTTCAAGGAATCCCAATTCCTGACCGACAAAAAAGTGATCTACTGCTGCAACGTCGACGAGAGCGCGCTGCTCGAAGACAACGATTACGTCAAATCCGTCAAGGCCTACGCCGCCGAGCGCGGCGCCGACGTGGTGAAAATCTGCGCCAAGATGGAGGAAGATCTCAACGGCATGTCCGACGAGGAGCGCGACGAGTTCCTCGCGGAATACGGCGTGAAAGAGAGCGGGCTCGACCAGATCGTTCACACCGGCTATCACACGCTCGGGCTCATCAGCTATCTGACGCAGGGCCCGAAAGAGGCCCGCGCCTGGACCATTCATCGCGGCGACACGGCGCCAAAGGCCGCCGGCGTGATTCACTCCGACTTCGAGCGCGGGTTCATCCGCGCTCAGGTGATGTCCTACAACGACTTGGTCGAGAAGGGTAGCGAGGCCGCCTGCCGCGAGGCCGGGCTGTTGCGCACCGAGGGCAAGGAATACATCGTTAAGGATGGCGACGTGATCGAGTTCCTTTTCAACGTCTGATACCAGTTGCTAAAACTTCTCAGACTAAACTTAATGGAAACCATAAAATACTCAGGAATCACAAAATAGGGCAATTACTGTTCTTTTGTGATCTATGTGAAAAATTGGTCATTATCCATTTCCAATTATGTGGTTT
>JARFRL010000148.1 GCA_029287275.1 Pontiella desulfatans | reverse complement strand
GAGCAGCAACGCGTCGCCATCGCGCGCGCGCTGATGAACGAACCGGACATTATTTTCGCCGATGAACCGACCGGAAATCTCGATTCCAAAACGGGCGAAAAAGTGTTGAATTATTTGTTTCAACTGATCGAGGCGAGGAGGCATACTCTCGTGCTCGTTACCCATAGCAGGGAGGTCGCGTCGCGGTGTTCGCGCGTGCTTCACCTGAAAGACGGGTTGTTGGTTTAGCAGGGGATTTTTTGAATGAAGATTTTTTTGAGTGGCAAGCTTGTGGACGAAAAGGACGCCGTGGTTTCGGTGTTCGATCATGGACTATTATACGGAGACGGCGTTTTCGAGGGCATCCGCTCCTACAACGGCCGCGTGTTCCTTTTGGAGGAGCACATCGATCGGTTGTACGATTCGGCGCAAGCCATCGCGCTGAAGATCCCCATGACTAAAAAAGAGATGTCCCAGGCCGTCGTCGAGACCTGCAAGGCGAACGACCTCGCGGACGGGTACATCCGTCTGGTCGTGACGCGCGGCAAGGGCACGCTGGGGCTGAATCCCTATCTGTGCGACAAGGCGGAAATCATCATCATCGCCGCGGCGATCAAGCTTTATCCGCGCGAACTCTACGACAACGGGCTGAAAATCGTCACCGTCGGCAACATCCGCAATCATCCGGAAGCGATCAACCCGCGCATCAAAAGCTTGAACTATCTCAACAACGTCATGGCGAAAATCGAGGCGATCAACGCCGGTTGCATGGAATGCCTGATGCTGAATCACAAAGGCGAGGTGGCCGAGGCTTCGGGCGACAACGTGTTCGTCATCAAAAACGGCGTCATCACCACGCCGCCAAGCAGTTGCGGCGCGCTCGAAGGGCTGACGCGCAACAAAGTGATGGAGCTCGCCCGCGCCGCGGGATACGAGGTGCGCGAGGTTCCGATGGCGCGTTATGATCTTTACGTGGCCGATGAAGTGTTTTTGACCGGGACCGCCGCGGAGATCATCTCCGTGGTCGACGTGGACAAGCGAGAGATCGGCGACGGAAAGCCGGGGGCGATCACCAACCAGCTCGCGAAGCTCTATCATGACGCCGTGAATTCAGAGGGAACGTTGATCGCGTAGTCCGGATTCCGGCAGAGTCGCGGCTTGAAAAGATTGCGCGATGATCATCCAACGTATTACCCTTCCTGTTGTCTGAAGAGAAAACAGGATTTTTCCATGAAATGTGAATGCTGCAATGAAGGGGAAGCCACGATTCATCTGACGCAGGTGATCGACGGCGAGGTGAAGAAACTGAACCTGTGTCAGGTCTGCGCCCAGAAAAACGGGATCGACCTCAACTCCCCGATTTCCATAACCGACGTATTGCTCGGACTGGGCAATCAAACGGGCGCCGCGACGCCGAAGACGGATCTCTCCGAGTTCGACCTGAGTTGCGGCCGTTGCCAAATGACCCGCGCCGAGTTCAAAAAACGCGCGCGGCTCGGCTGTCCGGAATGCTACAACGCCTTCATGGGCGAGTTGCACGCCCTCACGCACGCCATGCATCATAGTCGTCAGCACGTGGGCAAAATTCCCGCGCGGCAAGGCAACGCGGCGCGCGTGACGGCCCAGATCGCGGCGTTGCAAAAAGATATCGAAACCGCCATCGCGAAAGAGGAGTACGAGGTCGCGGCCGACCTGCGCGACAAGATGCGTTCGCTCAAGATGGAGGATTCCCATGACGCTTGACGAAATGGTGCGGGGGCATGGCAGTTGGCTCGAGGCGGGCATCGATGAAGGTCCCGTGATCAGCAGTCGCGTGCGACTGGCGCGCAACGTGGCCGATTACAGCTTTCCGGGATGGGCCAGCGAGGAGGAGAACCACGCGGTCTGGAAGCAAACCGAGGACCTCTTCAGCTCCTTGGACGAGAA
>JARFRL010000100.1 GCA_029287275.1 Pontiella desulfatans | reverse complement strand
TGGTAGTCCGCCTCATCCATCGCGCGGTTCAGCTTCTGCCGCATGGCTTTGAGCAGCGGGGCGTGTTCCGGCAGTTGGGCGAGATTGCGCGTTTCGTTCGGATCTTTTTCCAGGTCGTAGAGTTCGTCGATGCTGTCGCCATCCGGATAGCGCGCGTACATTTTATCCATGGTGCGCACGGCGGTAATGCGGGGGATCGTGACGATCAGGTCGCGCCAGTAGGTGTAGAGAAATTCCGTGCGCCAGTCTTGAACCGTTTTACCGGATGCCAGCGGCAGCAGGGAGCGGCCCTGCATGGTCTTCGGGGTGTTGAGTCCCGCCAGTTCGAGCACCGTGGGGGCAACATCGATATTCAGCACCATCTCCTCGACCGTGCCGCCGGCTTTGATGCCGGGGCCGCGCATGATGAGCGGAATGCGCATGGATTCGTTATAGGCCTGCCGCTTATCGCCCATGCCGTGTTCATTGAGAAAGAAGCCGTTGTCGCCGGCGAAGGCGATGATGGTGTTGTCGAGCTCGCCGCGTTTTTCCAGAGTTTGGAAAATACGGCCGATGCCTTCATCGACCGCCGGGATGCTGCGCATGTAGCGGAAGTAGTTGTCGTTCGCGGCGGGGAAGGGGCCGGGATCGCGGGTGGCCGGAATCGGTACCGGATTTTTGCGGCGCACGCGGGTGTGCTCGGCCTTCGGCAGTTTGATGTGCCGTTGCCATTCCGGTTTGTCGGCAAGGTCGTCGTCCCAGCTGGCCGGCTGGGGAAGGGCTTCTCCGGCGTACAGATCTTCATGACGCTCGGCCGGTGTGAAGGGACCGTGCACGGCTTTGTGGGAGAGATAGAGCAGGAACGGCTCGTCGTGATCGCGTTCAATGAACTCGACGGCGTAGTCGCTCAGGACATCGGAGACATAACCGGTTTTCGTAATATGCTCGCCGTTAATGTTGAGCCGGTTTTTATCGTAGCGGCCCTGGCCGTAAAAGCTACACCAGTAGTCCCAGCCGGCGCGCGGGGAATCATCGTGGCCCATGTGCCATTTGCCGATAAAGCCGGTGCGGTAGCCGGCGTCCTGCAGATACTGGCCGAAGGAGGGCGTGGTTTCGGGATTGAGCTCGCGGCTGTGCTGGTTGGTGGAGATGCCGTTTTTGTGGGAATGCATTCCGGTCAGGAAGCCGGCGCGCGACGGCGCGCACAGGGAGTGGGTGGTGAAGGCGTTTTGAAAATGTACGCCCTCGTTCCGGATGCGGTCCAGGTTGGGCGTTTCCAACCAGGGGAAGCTTCCCGTGAATCCCATGGCATCGTATCGATGATCGTCGGTCAGGATGAATATGATATTGGGTCGGGGATTCGCGGCTTTGGCGTAAATGGATGCCATCATCGCCAGCGCGAACATGGAAAAAACGAGTCGTTTCATGGTATTCTCCTATAAATATTAGAACAGACAGTATGTTTAAACATCTGTCGGCATGCAATATTGTTAACAATCTATAAAAAGGCCGCCATGTAGCTAGGTGGATTTAGAGTCGCGTTGGTAAAGTACCGCGCCTTCCTTCTTGCCGCCGGACCGCTGGTGAGTCTCGGGGGAACGATTGCCGATGGAACGTCGCTGCGAGCGGAGTTGGACGCGGGGAACAATATCGCCTTGCGACCGGGCAAAGGGTCAATCCTACTGAAATGATGTTTTTCTGTTTCGAGGCGCCTGGGTTTTCCTCTCTCGATGGTCGTTGCCGCCTGTTCGGCGGCCTCGCGATGCGTCCCGTGCCCTTTTCTCTGTCACCTATTCCGGATCGGACACCAATGCTCCCGCCTAAGGTGGATGTGGATTTATGACAATATATTCATGCGACATTTAACGGATGGATGCGTTATATGAAGGTAATCAAAAAAGGAGCCCGCCGATGCGTAAGTGGATGATTCTCGTTGTAGCAAGTCTTAGCCTCTCCATTCAGGCCCAGCAAACCAACGTGCTGTTGATCATCGCCGACGACCTCGGCATCGACAGTTTGGCGGCCTTCAACGATGATGGCGCGGCCGAGCTTCCAACCACGCCGACGATCGACAACATCCAGTCGAACGGGATCACCTTCACGCGCTTCTATTCCTACTCCACCTGCTCGCCGACGCGGTCGGCGATCCTGACCGGCCGCTACGCGTTCCGCACCGGCGTCTATTCTCCGAATGATAACGACCTAATGGCGAACGAATTCACGCTACCCGACGCGCTGATTGAATCGGGCGTTATTTCCAACCGGCTCGCGCAGATCGGCAAGTGGCATTTAGGCAACGCCGCGGATTCGCCGAACACCCTCGGCGGATGGCCTCACTTTTCCGGTGCGTTGGGAGGAGGGCTGAGCAGCTACACCAACTGGGCGAAGACCGTGAACGGCGTTACCGCGAACAACTACGCGGTGTATGCCACGACCGATAACGTGAATGACGCGGCGAACTGGATCGATACGCAGGGCACCAACTCGTGGTTTTGCTGGCTCGCCTTCAACGCGCCGCATACGCCGTTGGAGCGGCCGCCGAACGATCTGCACGACTATGACGATATTCGTGATGGAGTCTTCGACCGCTCGCGAAATCATTTCGAGGCGACGGTGCAGGCGATGGATACGGAAATGGAACGGCTGTTGACCCACGTCGATTTGTCCGAAACCACCGTGATCTTCATGGGCGACAACGGCACGACGGGCATGCAGGTTCAGTCGCCGTTCACAACCACCCATGCCAAGGGCTCCGCGTACGAAGGCGGCATCCGCGTGCCGTTGCTGATCTGCGGCGCGGCGGTATCGAATGGACTGGAAAACACGGTCTACGACGGTCATCTCCATTCGGTGGATCTCTACGCGACCATCCTCGATCTTTTTGGGGTCGAAACGCGAAGCGTGGTTCCCGCGGAACTGGAATACGACACGCGCTCGTTCGCCGCCGCGCTACGCGGCGAAGCCTATATTCGTGATCCCGCCGTGATCATGGTCAACAACGCCTTTGGTACGTCGCCCGCGCGAAGCATTATGGAAGGCGACTACAAACTGATTGATTTTGAAAGCGGATCGCCGGAGTTCTACAACGTGTCGCTGGATCTTCCGGAATCCGTCAATCTACTTTCCGGCACGCTTTCTTCGGTCGAACAGGCGGCCTACGAAAGTCTGACCAACAAGCTGGTAACCTACATCAACACGCCGCGTCTCCATTCGACCTACATGGACGGCGATGGGAAACTCAACGTCGAGGTCGGCTGGTTCGACCACCAAGGCTTCACGCTCCACCGCGCGGAAAACCTCGCGTCCAACGATTGGGCCGCGGTCGCGGGGCAGGAGTTCGAGGACGCCGGCTCCGCCGCGCTCATCCTCCGCGATCCCGCGCCGCCCGCAAGCAACGCCTTCTACCGCGTCACCACGCCTTGACGGCTTTGGGCGCGCGCCGCGGCCGCGGAATTCCAACGCGTTTTTTATGGCTTCCCGCGGCGCGACTTCGCATGATGCGAACTTCTTCTTACTTAACTCAGCGAGGGATGAAAATGGGACACGCGTTTTTGGAGAAAATGGAGCTGGTCGGCCTATCGACCAACTGGAACAACCTGACCGACGAGCGACGGGAGTTGATCACCACGCTGGTTGAAAACGGACAGACGCACCTGTTCGCCGGTTGGGACGAGCCGGGAACCAACGACGACGCCAAGTTCGCTTTTCTCGAGTCGCTCGAAAAGATCGACGGCGGCTATCCGGGCGGACTGGTGGGCTACATCGAAAACGCCCGCAAGCTGCTCGCGGAGTCCGCGCTCGGCGCGAACCCGTTCGAGGGCCTGACGCCCGAGAAGCCGGAAACGGTCGACCTCACCACCTTCACCGCGGAGTTCGAGCGCTACGAGGCCATCGGCGCGAAACGATTCGATAAAGTCGGCGTCGTGCTCGTCGCGGGCGGGCTGGGCGAACGGCTGGGCTACAATGGCATCAAGCTCGACATCGCGGTCGAGACGCTCGAATCCACCTCCTATCTCAAGCACTACGCCGAAAACCTGCTCGCGATGCAGGCGCGTTCCGAATCCAAACGGCCGGTTCCCTTCGTCATCATGGTCTCGAAAGACACCGGCCCCAAGACCCTCGAATCGCTCGAGGCCAACGACTATTTCGGCTTGGACCGCGGCCAAGTCCACATCCTCCAGCAGGAACTCGTTCCCGCGATCGCCGACAACGACGGCGCGCTCGCGCTCGAAGCGAAGTACGCGCTGATCCTCAAGCCGCACGGCCACGGCGACATTCACATGCTGCTGCACACCAGCGGCGTCGCGGCCAAACTCGCGGGCGAAGGGATCGAACACCTGCTGTTCATTCAAGACACCAACGGCCCGAGCTTCAACACGCTGCCCGCCGCGGTCGGCGTCTCCGTCGAGAACGGCTACGACTTCAACTCGCTCGCGATCAACCGCGTGCCCGGCGAGGCCGTGGGCGCGCTCGCCAAGCTCGTGGGGGAAGGCAAGGAATTCACGCTCAACGTGGAATACAACCAGCTCGACCCGCTGCTGCGCGCCACCATCAGTCCCGAGGGCGACCTCGCGAACGAGCAGGGCTATTCCATGTTCCCCGGAAACTGCAACACGCTGCTGATCAAGCTCGACACCTACGTCGAAATTCTCGCGGCGTCCCACGGCATCATCGCGGAGTTCGTCAACCCGAAGTACACCGACGAAACCAAATCCGCCTTCAAGAAGCCGACCCGCCTCGAAACCATGATGCAGGATCTGCCTAAGTTGTTTGGCGCGTCCGAGAAGGTCGGCGTGACCATCTTCGACCGCTTCTGGAGCTTCTCGCCCAACAAGAACAACATCACCGACGCGGCCGCCAAGCACGCCGCGGGCGGACCGTGCGACGCCTCCGCCACCGCGGAGAACGATTTCTACGCCGCGGGCCGCGCCCGTCTGGAAGTCGCTGGAATGAAGGTCGAAACCGCCGCCGAGGAACTGATTCTGGGCGTGCCGTTCACGCTGGGGCCGAAAGTCATCCCGCGCCCATCGTTCGCGCTGACGCTCGCCGAAGGCCGCGGCAAGGTCTCCGGCGGTTCGATCTCCGGCGAGGCGACGTTGATTCTCGACGGCGCGGACATCACCCTCGAAAACGTCGAGCTGTCCGGAAAATCCGCGCTGATCGTCAAGGCCTGCGAAGGCGCGAAGGTGACCGTTAAAGGCGCGTTCGAGAACGAAGGCTTCGAGTTGGTCGAACTAACCGAAGCCGAGCGTTCCGCGGAAAGCGACGTGCCGGAATACCTCAAGATCCGCGGCTACAAGTTCGTGAACCGCGGCGCCGAGATCCACGAGTTCGCCGAGCCGGGTGAATACGTGGTTGAGGCGTAACTAAAGAAATTAAACACGAAGGCTCGAAGTACACGAAGGAAGCGCTCTTGGAGTGCTTAGCGTTTTTGTGTCTGATTTCCCCGTCGGTATCCAGCGCGTTTATCTACCGATATTCATCCGACTGCAGGCGGTCGAGGTAGTCGTTGGGATTGATTTTGTCGGGTTCCAGATAGCCGGGCGCGTCGGTGGAAAGCGTTTTTCCCAGCTTCTCGCGCTTGAGCCAGAAGCGCGGTTGCTGCTCCGCGAGCGCGATGCCCTTCACGTGTTTGGTGATCCGCAGGAAGTTGGAGAGGTAGTCGTTGAAGATCATGCCCGCGATGGGCGTGATCTCTTTTTCCTCAAGCCGCTTGAAGTGCGCGTCGCGGACCTTCATCGCGGTCTCGCCGTAGCACTCGCGCAGGTCGATGATCTCCTTCGCGATCTCCTGGAAATCCTTGTTTTCCGGATCGAGCGATTCGATCACTTTCGCCAGCAAATGCTCGACGGCGCGGTGGATGGATAGCCAATCCTCGATCACCTCGGGGCTGAAGCGCGCCGCGGGGATCGCGCGCTGCCGGGTCGCGATGGTGGAGAGGTTGTCGATGTGGTCGCCGACGCGCTCGAGGTCGGACATGCAACGGTCGATGTGTCCGATCAGGATGGATTGCCGTTTGGAGAGATAGTTCTTCGTGAGCGCGGTCAGGTAGGCGCGCATCGCGGCCTTGACGGTGTTGACGCTTTGCTCGTTCACCTTGATTCGTTTGGCGCGTTTCGGATCGTGCTGAATGAACTCCTCCGCGGCGAGGTGCAGGCTTTCGGCGCAGAGGCGGGTGACGCGGCGCAACTCTTGCAGGCAGGCGTAGATGGCCTGTTCCGGCTGTTTCAGCAAATGGTCGTCGAGGAAGCTGGACTCGGGTTGCTTCGTCTTCGAGGGAACCAGCCAGGTGACCAGTTTCGCGAGCGCGGGCGTGAAGGGGAGCAGCAGCAGCGCGGAGAACGTCATTTTGATGGTGTCGGCGTTCGCGGCTTGGCGGATTAGATCGTCGGAGGTGTGGCCGATGTAGTTGTAAAACAGGGGCGACGCCGCGATGGCGAGCGACGTGCTGATCAGATTGAACACGAGATGCGTCACCGCGGCGCGGCGCGCGTTGATGGTGGTGCCGACGCTGCCGATCAAACCCGTCACGCACGTGCCGACGTTCGCGCCGATGATGATGGGGTAGATGCCCTCGAAGTCGGTGATCGCGCCCGCGGAGATCATCGCGAAGCCCATGCCGATGACCGCGCCGGAGCTTTGCGCCACGCCGGTGATGAGCGCCGCGATGACGGTTCCGGTGATCAGTCCCGACATCGTTTTTCCGCTGATGAGAATCAGCCACGGTTCGAACACCTCGCGGTGCGGTTTGATGGCGTCGCCCATGAACACCATGCCCAGGAACAGCAGGCCGAAGCCGAGCAGCGCCTGGCCGCCCTGTTTCATTTGACGCTTCCGCGCGACCATGCTGATCAGGAGCCCGATGAAGATCGCGGGCAGACAGTAGTCGCTCAGCTTGAACGAGATCAATTGCACCGACAGGGTCGTGCCGATGTTCGCGCCCAGGATGGGCCCGATCGACCGCGTTAGCGTCATGAGCCCCGCGTTGATGAAGCCGATGAAAAGCACGATCGACGCGCTGCTTTGGATGAGGCCCCCGATGACGGTGCCCAGCCCGAGCCCGGCCAGCCGGTTGCGCGTGGCTTTTCCGAGCAGGGTCCGCATGCCGTCGCCCACCGCGGCGGAGAGCCCGTCGCTCATGACGCGCATGCCGAAGATGAACAGGGCGAGCCCGCCCATCAGTCCGAAGATCAGTCCCGTGAAGCTTGATGGATCCATTGCCCGATAGTAGACGCGGGAGACGAGAAGTCAATATCGCGGCGAAGAGTGGACGCGGGCGGCGAGGTGGGATAAAACGTTTGGAGTTCAAACGCCTTGGGAGACGATGTGATGGAAGAGATTAAACTGACTCAATACAGCCACGGCGCGGGATGCGGATGCAAGATCTCGCCCGAGCTGCTGGACTCGATTCTGGAAAGCGCGCGGCCGAAGATGCCGCATCCGAACCTGCTGGTCGGCAACGACACGAAAGACGACGCGGCCGCGTTCGATCTCGGCAACGGAACCTCCGTGCTGAGCACCACCGACTTTTTCATGCCGATCGTCGACGATCCTTTCACCTTCGGCCAGATCGCCGCGACCAACGCGATCTCCGACATCTACGCGATGGGCGGCGATCCGCTCATGGCCATCTCCATTTTCGGCTGGCCGATCGACAAGCTCTCCGCGGAAGTCGGCCGCGCCGTGATCGATGGCGGCCGCGCCACCTGCGAGGAGGCGGGCATACCGCTCGCGGGCGGGCATTCGATCGATTCGCCGGAACCGATCTTCGGCCTCGCGGTCACGGGGATCGTCGACAACAAGCATCTGAAGCGCAACGCCAGCGCGGAACCCGATTGCGAACTCTTCCTGACCAAACCGTTGGGCGTCGGAATTTTGAGCACCGCCAAAAAGAAGGGGATCATCGAGCCCGGCCATCTCGAGCCCGCGGTGCGAAGCATGATCACGCTCAACACGATCGGCTCCAAGATCGCGAAGCTCGAGGGC
>JARFRL010000054.1 GCA_029287275.1 Pontiella desulfatans | reverse complement strand
CCCCCCCCCCCCCCCCCCCCCCTCTCACGCGCCGCCCACCCCCGAGCACTACCCAGCGCACTAGTCGTCGGCAGCGTCAGATGTGTATAAGAGACAGGTTTTCAAGCATGACAGCCGCTGGTCGTATTTCATCAACAAGTCGCAGAGCTTCGGGGAAAAGGTCGCGCTCATCGTTCTTTCCAAGTTGTTTGCCCGCTTTGGAAAAAGGTGGACAGGGCACGCCGCCTGCCAAGAGATCGACACCCTTGAAGCGTTCGCCACTAAACGCGCACACATCGCCTTCTACAACCAGCCACCCCGGGCGATTAAAACGCAAGGTATTGCAACACGGAGCCTCGATTTCAACGAGAGCTTCGTGCCCATATCCTGCTTTCTCAAGACCGAACGATTGTCCGCTGGCCCCAGCGCAAATTTCCACACATGATGCCATCTTATTTACTCGGCGTAATCCGAAACCTCCGCGAGCGCTTTAGTCATTTGCTCTTCAATCTTATTAAAATCCTCGGACTGGAATTCACTGTTGTTCCAGTCGCGGCAGGTCTGCGTGAGCTGCTGGAAGAACGAGCGAGCCGCTCCTTTTTCACCAAACTTCATCTTCGTATCAACCAGTTTGAGCAACCGGTCGAACACGTATTTCTGGCGCTCGACCGAGTTGGCCGCGTCGGTTTCGACGAAGGCGTTTTGCTGTAGGTAGGTCGCGTCGATGTATTCGGATTTCATGTACTGGATGAAGTCGTCGATCGAGGTGCCTTCTTCGCCGACCACCTTCATCATCTGTCCAACCTCGGACCCGTCGCGCAACATCTTGCGGGCTTTGGAAACTTTGTCGATTTTCACGACGGAAGGGTATTTGCTCCAGGAGTCGAGCGGGTCGATGGCGGGATAACGACGGGCGTCCGAGCGGGCGCGGGATAGACCGTGGAAGGCGCCCACCACTTTAAGCGTGGCCTGCGTGACCGGTTCCTCGAAGTTGCCGCCGGCCGGAGACACCGTGCCGCCGATGGTCACGGAACCGGTTTCGCCGTTGTTGAGTCGAACCACGCCGCCGCGTTCGTAGAAGGAGGCGATGACCGATTCGAGATAGGCCGGGAAGGCTTCCTCGCCGGGAATCTCTTCCAAGCGGCCGGACATTTCGCGCAAGGCCTGCGCCCAGCGGGAGGTGGAGTCGGCCAGCAGAAGGACGTCGAGGCCCATCTGGCGGTAATACTCGGCCAACGTCACGCCGGTGTAAACCGACGCTTCGCGGGCGGCTACCGGCATGGACGAGGTGTTGCAGATGATGAGCGTGCGTTCCATCAGCGACTTGCCGGTGCGCGGGTCGGTCAGTTCCGGGAATTCCCGGAGGGTTTCCACCACCTCGCCGGCGCGCTCGCCGCAGGCCGCGATGATCACGATGTCCACCTCGGCGTGACGGGACATGATCTGCTGAAGAACGGTTTTACCGGCGCCGAACGGACCCGGAACGCAGAAGGTTCCGCCTTTGGCCACCGGGAAGAAGGTGTCGATGGTGCGCATGCCCGACGCCATTGATTCGGTCGGACGAAGACGCTCGGAATAACATTTGATCGGCATCTTGACCGGCCAGATCTGCATGATCTGACAATCCCGCGTGTTGCCCTTGTCGTCCTTTAGAACGGCGACGACTTCTTCCACGGTGTATTCACCGGCGGGAGTGACGCTGTCGACGGTCCATTTGCCGCGGACGTTGAACGGAACCATGACGCGATGTTCAAACATGCCTTCCGGAATGGTGCCGATCGTGTCGCCGGCGATCACGACGTCGCCGACGTTTAGTTTCGGGGTGTAAGACCATTTAACGTCGCGGGGAAGGGGATCGAGATATTTTCCGCGTTGCAGGAAGAAACCGCATTCCTCGGCCAGCCGGGGAAGCGGGTTCTGCAGGCCGTCGAAAACCTGCGTCAGCAGGCCCGGGCCGAGTTCCACGGAAAGCAGGTCGCCGGTGAATTCAACCGGGTCGCCGATTTTCAGACCAACGGTGTCTTCAAACACCTGAAGTTCCGCGCTGTTTCCGCGGATACGAATGACTTCCGCTTTCAATTTAAGATCGCCGGCGCCAACGCAGGCGTAGGCCACTTCGTTCTGAGTCACGGGTTGGTCGAACTCAACCTTCAGCAGGTTGCCGTTCACCCCGATGATTTTACCGATGTTTTCGCTCATAATCTTTTTCCTCTATCCCAATAAAAGCAACGATCGCGCGACGTCTACGCGTCCGCGGTCTCTTCTTTTTCCGTGTTCGCCGTAATGACGGCCTCGATATTCTCTTTGCCGACGCTTACATCCATGCGGTTCCAGCGTTCGACGATTTTAAGCTGGATGCCATAGGCCAGAACCTTTTCGAAGCCGAAGGGATTTAGACCAACCAATCCTTCCACCAGCTTCCAACGACCGCGGTCGAGATGCTGCTCGAGCTCAACCGGGTCGCTCTGCGCGAAGGCGTCCTTCACGAACGCTTCGATCTCGCCAACGAATCCGTCGTGCGGCTGGAGGTATTCTTTGAAGTCCACGCCGAGTTTCTGCCCGCGCTGACGGGCTACCGCGTTGCGGATCTGGCATTCCAGATCGTAAATAAGTTTGCACAGCGGGCAGGGCGCGATGTCCGGTTCTTTGAGCAGAACTCGGCGGAGAATTTCCGTTTCGCGCTCGGTAACCCATTGCGACGCGTTCGCCACGTATTCCTCGGTGGTGAACGGAGGTTCGTCTCCGATCTCGAGGTTGGGCAGGCTGGCGACGAGTGAATAGTAGGCCATCGTTACTTCCGTTAGTTGGAAATCTGTTCGCGGGCGATGCCGCTGACGGTCTTGGCGAGTTCCGGACGAAGATAGGCGGCCAACGCCTCGGCCACGGCTTCTCCCGTGTAGTCCAGCGAGGCGTTCTTGCCTTCGAACACGACTTTGAAGCCGCTCAGGATCTCGGAGCTTGATTCGAGTTCAACCGATTTGCCGGATTGTTTGGCGATGCTCGCGCAAAGCGCGGTCAACCCCGCCTTGTCCGACTCGCTCACGCTCACGACCGCGCCGCCTGATCCGCTCAGAACGACTTCCGTGATCAACTTGTTGAGGGTTTCGCCTGAAAGCGCGCCTTCGACTTCCTTGCCGAGCGTCTCGGTGACGACTTTCTCGCAACCTTGTCCCACCGTGATCAGTAGATCGCGCGCGGCTTGTTGGAGGGTTTTGGCTGAACGTTCCGCGAACGCGGCGGATTCAACTTCGGCTTTCTTGAGCGCTTCAATCGCTTTGCTTTCGGCTTCGGCAACGATTTTCGCGGCTTTTTCCTTCGCGAGGGAAATGATGGTTTCAGCCTCCGTATTGGCTTTTTCCACCCCTTCTTTTTGAATTTGTTCGATCAAATGCTTCAGTTCTTCGGCCATTTTACTCTCCGGTTTTTGATAAAAGAGATATCGATATAAATAGTTTGATTGTCGCTTTCAAGCTCGTTCGTTCAAAAAATGTTTAATATATGATTCATTTAGTCGGTGTTTTCATCAAAAGCCAACCGCATGACAACTTGTAGGGTAATTTCACCCGTGATTTCAAGGCTCTCCGCGCTAATGTTTTCCAGGTGGTCGGCTTCCGTGTGCCAATGATCGTTCAGGCCCGGCGCGGAACCATACTTGAAGTCGATCAAATCAATGGCGGGAACGCCGATTTGGAGGAACGGGACGTGATCGTCGGTGATGATCGACCGCGTGAGACTGAAGCGGTCGCGGTGACCGGTCGCGTGCGCGGCGTTGAGCACTTCCTGAACCAGTTCGCGGGAACTGTTGTAGGGGATGGTGAATTGGAGGTCTTTGTCGCCAACCATGTCCAACAGAATCATCGCGTTGATGTTGTGGTGATCGCCGTTCGCCGCGAGCTTGTTCGCCATGTAACGACTTCCATGCAGCCCGTCGCCTTCAACATATCCCGCGATCCCTTCCTCGCCATCGAAAAACGCGAAGATGATTCCGATCTCCGGAACAACGCCGGACTCGCTGATGACGCGCGCGAGTTCCAGCAGCACGCCCGTGCTCGATCCCGAATCGTTCGCGCCCTGAAAATTATCAATGCCCGGCATCGTGTCGAAGTGGGAGCCGAGAATGATCCATTCGTCTTGTTTTCCGGGAAGGGTTCCAACGACGTTGATCATCGTTTTCTCCCCGTCGGGGGTCATGTCCACGAACGAGTCGAGCACGGATTCGACGCCGAAGCTGGTCATGCGCTGATGGATGTGCTTCGCGGCCTTCCA
>JARFRL010000053.1 GCA_029287275.1 Pontiella desulfatans | reverse complement strand
CTATAGCCCTCTTCGCTCTCCATGATGCTGCCGCCGAGCTTGACGACCACGGTCTCGCCGCGGAACTGCTGAATGAACGGCAACGCCTCGATCAGCGCCGCGGCTTTTTCAATATACTTATCCATGTGAAATCCTCTCCCTGAACGCCTAACGCTTCAGGACTCAATAATTGATTCGCACGTACGCTTCGGTACAGTTGCAGGTGTACACCGTGGCCGCTCCGTCCCCCTGGCGCAGATCAATGTTTATAGCAAAATCGGTTTGGGAAACCACCTTAATCAAATCTTCATGAGCGACGCCGGATCGGCACCCGCCCGCGACCGCCTGAACGGCGTCGTAAAAGATGTCGACCTTCTCCTCGACCACCTTCGCCTTGGAGTAGCCGATCGAATCCATGATCCGCCCCCAATCGGGATGCGTTCCGGCCCACGCGGTCTTGTTCAGCATGGAATTCGCGACCGCCCGCGCCGCCAGCTCGGCGTCCGCGTCCGTGGCGGCGTTTTTCACGTTCACCGTCACGAATTTATCCGCGCCCTCGCCGTCGTGAACGATCATCATCGCCAGCTCGAAACAGACGCTTTCGAGCGCGGACTCGAACGCCTTCCAATCCGTTGAGTTCTCGTCGAGCGGTTCGACGCCCGCCGCGCCGTTGGCCAACGCGAGCACGGTGTCGTTGGTGCTTTGGTCGCCATCGATCGAGATTCGGTTGAAGCTTTGGTCGACCGCCTTTTTCAACGCGCTTTGCAACGCGGGGCGCCTCACCGCCGCGTCGGTGGTGATATACGAAAGCATGGTGGCCATGTTGGGCTCGATCATGCCGGCGCCTTTGGCGAAACCCACGATCTTCGCCGCGACGCCCTCGATCTGAAACTCGGCGGTGGCGACTTTCGGCCGCGTGTCGGTGGTCATCATCGCCTCGGCGGTGTCCTGAACGCTCTCGCCCCGCGCGGAGTCGAGCAGCGTTCCAACGCCGGAAATGATTTTATCCAACGGTAGCTGAGGGCCGATTTTTCCGGTGGAACAAACAAAAATTTCTTGCGGCTCGCAGCCGATCGCCTTGGCGGTTTCGGCGGCCATGTCCTTGGCCGCGACCATGCCTTCGGCGCCGGTGCAGGCGTTGGCGACGCCGCTGTTCATGACGATCGCCCGCGCCACGCCGTGCTCCAAATGGGCGCGGCAGACTTTCACCGGGGCCGCGCACACCTGATTGGTCGTGAAAACACCGGCGGCGGAGGCGGGGGTTTCCGAAAGAATCAACGCCATGTCTTTCACGCCCGCCGGTTTGATTCCGGCGGCGATCCCCGCGCATTTGAAGCCTTTCGGCATGTGAATTTCCGTGTACATCGTATGTCTCCTCGCTCCCGTGATTGGAAGGTGGATTAAAAAGTTTTTCGGCGGCTTGGAAAACAAAAAAAGCCTCCCGCTACGGGAGGCTTTCGACGATCCAATCTCGAAACGATTAACGTTTGGAGAACTGGAAGCGTTTTCGAGCTCCCGGCTGACCCGGTTTCTTACGTTCCTTCATACGCGCGTCGCGCGTCAGGAAGCCGGCCTTTTTCAGGACGTCTTTCATCTCGTCGTCGGAAGCCGCCAACGCGCGGGCCACCGCGTGCACCACGGCGCCGCACTGGCCGGCTTTTCCACCGCCCTTGACGGACGCGATGATGTCGTGCTTTCCAGCCACGCCCGCGGTTTCGAACGGCTTCTTCAGCAATTCCTGCTGGAGCGCGGTATTGAAATATTTGTCGGACTCGAGGCCGTTCACCGTGATGGTTCCGGAACCTTCGGTCATGCGGACACGCGCGACGGAGGTCTTGCGGCGACCGGTCGCGGCCAATGTCAGAGTATCTTTCGCCATGATGATATATCTCTCTATTAGAAGTTCAGTGCCAGTTCTTTCACCTGCTGCGCGACGTGCGGATGATCCGCGCCCACGTAGACTTTCAGACGTTTTAGAATCTGACGAGACTGCCGATTGGTGGGCAGCATGCCTTTAACGGCCTGGGTGATGATGCGCTCAGGGTTCTTTTCGCGGATATCCTTGGCCTTGGTTTCAGAGCGGCCGCTGGAATAACCCGTGTAGTCCTGATAGATCTTGTTATCTTCTTTGTTGCCGGTCAGCTTGATTTTCTCGCAGTTGACCACGACAACGAACGCGCCTACGTCGATGTGGGGCGTGTAGATCGGTTTGTCGCGACCACGCAACGCGTCGGCGATGACCACGGCCAATCGGCCCGCGGGCTTGTCGGCCGCGTCGACGACTAGCCATTCTCGTTTGATATCAGCCTCATTGGGCATAAAAGTTTTCATTTAAAACGTCCTCTAACTCAGTTCGGTATAAACACAAGGTGGGGGAAGTTATATGAGCGGCATGGGCCTGTCAACCCCTCTACGCGAGAAGTTTCTGGTTTTTCCGCCGCCGAATTCCGTGGTACAAACACGTCATGAAATTCGCGCTGACCACGGTTAAACTTCGCAGACGCCCAACATGGCTTGGCTGGGCGCTGGTGGCGATGCTTATCTGCGCTCTTTTTTTCGGATTCGCCGCGAACCTCTACTCCTTTCTCGCCCCGGAAAAAGCGCCCCACAAAGGGCTTATGATCGTGGAGGGCTGGATTCACGACTTCGCTCTCGACGAGGCGATCACCCTGTTCAACCAAGGCGACTACGCGAAAATCGTCTGCACCGGCGTGCCGATCGAGACCGGAAGTTACATCGCCCAATTCAAATCCTATCCCGAAATGACCGCGGCCCGGCTGAAGAAAATGGGCGTCGACCCAACCCGAATCGTCGTCGCGGTCGCGGACGACGTGAAAAAAGACCGCACCTACGCGTCCGCGGTCGCGTTGCGCGAGGCGATCATGGCCTACAACCTGGAAGAGACGAGCCTGCACCTCATCACCACCGGACCCCACGGACGGCGTAGTCGCATGCTTTTCCAAAAAGCGCTTAGCGGCGAATACGAGATTGGCGTCACCTGCCTGGACCCCGCCTCCTACGACCCCGAGAAATGGATCCTCTGTAGCGAAGGCGTTCGCGAAGTCATGAGCGAGTTTTTGGCCTACACCTACGCGAAACTGTTTTTCCACCCCTGATGAGCGACGCCGAAACCAACATCCCGCTTTGGCTCGCGGTGCTTTCGCTCAGCGAGCAAGCCACCCGCGACTGGCTCACCGGACTGCGCAACCGCCGGTATTTCGAGGAGACGCTCGCGGACCACTTGGCGGCCGCGAAACGCTACGACCGCGCCCTGAGCCTCGTTCTCTTCGACATCGACGACTTCAAACGCATCAACGATTCCAACGGGCACGCGGCCGGCGACTCCGCGCTCAAGCATTTCGCGGAGATCCTATTGGCGACGACGCGCGCCGCGGACATCGTCTGTCGGCATGGCGGAGACGAGTTCGCGGTGATCCTCCCCGAAACCAACGAGCGCAGCGCGCGGCGATTCGTCGAACGCGTGCTCGCCAAACAGAACTACCCGACCGTCACCGCCGGCGTCGCCGCCCTCCCCTCCGAGAATCTGGCCAAAGACGCCGACGCGGACCTGCTGCTCAGAAAAAAAGAATCCCGGCGACCGCCGAGCCAATGACGAGGTAAACGGGACTCACCTTCCACTTGGCGATCAGCGCCAAGCAAACCAACGAAACCGCGACCGCCTGCCAGCTCACCACCGCGACCAAGCCGATTTGCCACGCCGCGGCCGCGACCAAGCCCACCACCGCCGGACGCAGCCCCCGGAACACCGCCTGCGTCGCGGGGCGTTCATAGAAGTGAAAAAAGAACAGCGCGAAGACGGCCATCATGATCATCCCCGGCAACGACACCGCCAACGTCGCGACCAAGGCGCCGAACACGCCGCCGATTTCATAGCCGACGAAGGTGGCCATGTTGATCGCGATCGGCCCCGGCGTGCTCTGCGAGATCGCGATGAAGTCCACGAAGCGCTCCGTCGTCATCCAACCGCGGCGCTCCACCTCCTGCTGCAGAAACGATAGAATCGCGTAGCCGCCGCCAAACGCGAAACAGCCGATCGTGAAGAACGCCGCGAAGAGCTGGACGAGAACGCTCACTCGCGCGCCTCCTTCCGAAACAAGATCGCGCCGAGCAGCCCGCCCGCCAGGATCATCAACACCGGATGCAGCCCCAGCGCCACGATCGCGAGAAAGGAGCCGATCGCGATCGCGGCTTTGCTCGGCGAGGTGACGGACTTCTTCCCAACCTGCCAGACCGCCATCACGATCAGCGCGACGACCGCGGCGCGGATGCCCGCGAAGGCCTTATGCAGCCAGGGTTGATCAAAGTAGGGCGCGAGAAACGCGGCCACGACGAGAATCACGATCAAGGAGGGCGCCGCCATGCCGGCCGCCGCGACCGCTCCGCCGAGCGCCCCGCGTTTGCGGTAGCCGATCAGCGTGGAGGTGTTCATGGCGATGATGCCGGGAATGGACTGGCCGAGCGCGTAGTAATCGACCATTTCCTCGTCGGAGATCCAGCCCTTGCCGTCCACCACCTCGGCCTTCATTAGCGGAAACATCACGTAGCCGCCGCCGATGGTGACCGCGCTGATCCGGGCGAAAACGAAAAAAAGCTCCAACAGCTTCGGACGATCCGATCTTCCAGCCGTTGGAACTTTTTGATTCACGCGCGTTCTTCTATTTAGAAGCGAACGCAGGACGCGTGCAGCGCGTCGATGTCGCGCGCGATCCGATCGATCACGTCGCAATCGACCGCGCCGCTGATGCGCATGAGCGCCAGCGAGTTCTCGCCGGACGGATCGTGCGGATTGCGCATGTCGTCGATGTTGATGTTCGCTTCCGCGAGCGCGTTGCCGATCTTGCCGATGACGCCGGGACGATCTTTATAGATGAAGAGGACCGCGTCGCCGGTGGGCTCGAAGTAGAGCTTGTCGAAGTCGTTGATCCGCGAAATCATCATGTTGCCTTCGGCCACGGTGCCGCGGACGCTGACGCGCTGGAACAGCGCCGCGTCGACGGAGGTGGTGACGTCCACCGTGATGGAGTCGCCATAGCCTTTGGAGGAATCGGTCTGGCGGTTGAAGTATTCCACCCCCATTTCCTTCAGGTACTCAAGCGCCGCGTCGTAGCCCTGCGTGCGATCGAAATCGTCGGAAAGGGCCGCGACGATCTGCACCAGCAGCCAGTCGGCGAATTTGGCGAGGTCGCCGTAGAAACTGGTTTCGATGAGCTTCATCTGCTTGTTGCCGCCGGCGATGCCGCGGCAGGTGTGGGCCAGCGCGAACGCCAGCTCGGAGTAGGCGCGGTCGAGGCCTTCCGGCACGTCGCGGTTGACGACGTAGGAGGCGATGCCCTTGTCGTCGTAGCCCATCAGCTGGGTGGCGGAGCGGTGCGCCGCGTTCCAGTTCGCCTCGTTGGTGCTGGCGCCGAGGTGCGGTAGCATGATGTCGGCGATGTCGGTAACGGACTGATCGGCCGCTTCGTCCTTGGGATACACGTCGTTCAGGAAGCGCAGGCCCTTGTCGGCCTTCAGCGCGCGCAGATCGTCTTCGTTGAGGATGCCGGCGCGGGCGCAGTTGATGAGGGTCGCGCCGTTTTTCATGCGGTTGAAGAGACTCTTGTTGATGATGCCGCGGGTTTCGTCGCTCTCGGGCATGTGCAGCGAGATGTAGTCGCAGCGCTCGAAGATCTCGCCGAGCTCGGCGGACTCGGCGCCGAGGTCGCGGGCGCGCTCGTCGGAAAGGAAAGGATCGAACGCCAGCACCTTGACCTCGAACCCGCTCAAGCGCTTCGCGACCAGTTGGCCGATGGCGCCGAACCCGACGATGCCGACGGTTTTTCCGGTGATCTCCTTGCCCATGAAGTTTTTCTTTTCCCATTTTCCGCCGCGGGTCGAGGCGTCCGCGGGAATCACGTGGCGGGCGTCGGCGAGCATGAGGGCGATGACCTCCTCGGCGACGGCGTTGGCGTTCGCGCCGGGCGTGTTCATGACGTCGACGCCTTTGGCGCGGGCGTGTTTGATGTCGATCGTGTTGTAGCCGGCGCCGGCGCGGATGATCACCTTGAGCGAAGGCATGGCGTCGATGATTTCGGCGGTGACTTTTTCCGAGCGCACGAACAAGGCATAGGTGTCGGAATGCTGAGAAGCGAGGGCGGCGAGGTCGGCCGAATCGTCCTGAACGACTTCGTAGCCGCCATGTTGTTTCAGCGTTTCGCGGGCAACCGCGTTCAGTTTGGTCGGTATCAGCACCTTCTTCATGGATTCCTCTCGTTAGGTTGGATTAAAAGCAAGCGGCCACACTAAGGACGCGCCCCTTGGGAATCAAGCTTTGACAAATCTGATTTTTCTGGAACAGTTTCCCGTCTTGATTGGACACCGCATATGAAGAGATTGACTTACCTGCTGAACTGTTTCGCCGCCACCCTGCTTTTCGCGGGATGCATGGGTTATTCGCTGGGAGGCGCGCGGCCGGAAGGCGTCGCGTCCGTGACGATGAACGCGGTGATCAATAAAACCGGCGAACCCGCCATTGAAATCGCGGTCACGCGAGCGATGCGCGAGCGCATCCCGTTCGACGGGCGGCTCAAGCTCGTCAACGAGGAGAAGGACGCGGACGCGGCGATCGACATCACCCTGACGAAATACGACCTCGTCCCCATCGCCTACCGCTCCGACCTGCGCAGCACGCCGGACATCTATCGCCTGCGGATCACCGGCGTCGCGGAACTGCGGAAGATTTCCAGCGGCGAGGTGATCTCCACCTCCAGCACCTACGGCGAATCGACCTTCAACTTTCAGGCCGACCTGACCTCGTCGAAACGCGACGCCCTGCCCGCGGCCGCCGCGGAAATCACGAAATTCATGCTCGACGATCTGATCGAACAGTGGGACTAACCACCCGCCCGAAATCCTGACGGGCGAAACCGCGGGATCATTCCTCGCGGCGCGCCGCGATTCAAACACAAAAAAAACCCGCTCGAAGGCGGGTTTTCCAGTCGAACGCCTTGAATGAACTAGGCGATCTTACGCAGGCCGTTGGCCGCGTTGGTCTTGCGGCGGACCGCGGTGTTTTTCTTGATGACACCGGCTTTGGCCGCTTTGTCGAGAACCGAGCTGTAGGCGCGCAGCGCTTCGGCGCCGGCGTCGGCGTCCTTGGCTTCCAACGCTTCCATCATGCTGCGACGCGCGGATTTGACGCGGGTGCGGACCTGTACGTTGCGGTCGTAACGCACGGCGTTCTGACGCATTCTCTTTTTGGCGCTTTTAAGATTCGGCATTTCAAATACTCCGTTTTAACAAATTCGTTCCAGTTTCTGGAAAAGAAGGTTGGGATAGTAGCGGAGCCGAAACCAAAGTCAACCCGCGATTCCCTGATTTTCCCCGCCTACCTCACCACGCCCCAATGCTCGCGGAACGGCCAATAAACAAAGAACGCGGGGCCCTGAAACATTTCGCGCTCCACGCCGCCGAAAAAGCGGCCGTCGAGGCTCATGTTGGGCTTGGTGTTGTCGCCCATCATCAGATGCTCGTTCGGGCCGAGTTGAATGAAGTCGTCCGGGGCGACCAGCCGGGAGCCCGGCGTGGTGGCGTGCCCGCCGCTATAGACGGGGTCGGTCGCGATTTTCTCGAACATGGGCGGATCGCCAACGATTTCTCCGTCCGCGACGAGGCGGCGATTTTGGATTTGGATCTTCTCGTTCGGCAGGCCGACCATGCGCTTGATGTAAAAGGTGCCGGTGCGGACGCCCGGATAGTCGATGTTGCGCGTGTCGAAGACGGAAATATCGCCGCGCTCGGGGCTCATGAAGTTGTATTTCATCTTGTTGACCAGAATGTGGTCGCCCGCGATGACCTTGACGGCGACGATGGTTTCGCCCTTTTCATAAAACGCTTTCATGCGTCTGGTCTGGATCATGTCGACCAGCTCGGAGTGCATGTAACTCGGAAACAGGTGCGGAACGCCGCCGATATCGATCGCGATCTTGTTGCCCATCGCGTAGGGGAATCCGCCAACCGGACCGGTCGTTTCGGCGCGGAACTCCTTGTAGGAGGTTCCGGTGACGAGCCACTTCGGGAACTTGGTGAGCGGATTGTCGAAAACGCTTTTCTCCGCGCCGGCCTCGACCCGGATGCCGTTGAGCGTGGGTTGCATGGAGCCGGTCGGAATCTTGAAGGGCTGAAAGAAAAAGGCGCGGATCGCCATCGCCGCGCCCAGCGCGACGATGATGGTCTCGGTCCATTCCATGGCGGGGGATTTACGGACGGAGGGATAGACCTTGTTCGCGGCGGCTTCCAGAATTTCGCAGGCTTTGGCGAGGTCGCCCTGACCGGAACGCTGAACCTCGAGCAGCACCGCCTCCGCGGCGTCGAGCGAGGCGAGATCCTTCTCGGACGCGATGTCCTCGCGCATGTGCCGCGCGTGCCGCGCCAGATGAAGGTACTCCTTGAGTTCTTTCTTCAGCGCGCGCTTTTTCAAAATGCTTTTCATTGGGATCCCGCTATTTGTTGTTGGTTTTCAACACCGCGATGAAGGCTTCCTGCGGAATGTTCACTTTGCCGATGGCCTTCAACTTCTTCTTTCCTTCCTTCTGGCGCTCGAGCAGCTTGCGCTTTCGGGAAATATCGCCGCCGTAGCACTTCGCCGTCACGTCCTTGCGGTAGGCGCGAATGGTCTCGCGGGCGATCACCTTGCCGTTCACCGCCGCCTGCAGCGCGACCGCGAACGCCTGCCGCGGAATGACGTCGAGCAACGATTTGCACATCTGCCGGCCGCGGAACTCGGCTTTGGAACGGTGTAGAATGCTGGAGAACGCGTCGACCACCTCGCCGTGAATCATGATGTCCATGCGGACCAGCTCGGATTGCTGATAATCGGCGTATTCATAGTCCATCGAGGCGTAGCCGCGGCTGATGGTTTTCAACTTGTCGTAAAAATCGATCAGCACTTCGTTCAAGGGCATGTAGCACGTGAGCATCACGCGGTGCCCGTCGATCGAGTCCGTCTTGGTGATGTCGCCGCGGCGGTCCATGATCAGCTTCATCATCTCGCCGAGGTAGTCCGTTGGGCAAATGATGGTGGTGTTGATCATCGGCTCCTCGATGTGCCGCACGTTGCTCAAATCGGGCAGATACATGGGGTTGTCGATTTCGAGCACCTCGCCGTTGTTCATGACGACGCGATACACCACGTTGGGGTAGGAGGAGATGATGTCCAAATTAAACTCGCGGCGCAGGCGCTCCATGATGATTTCCATGTGGAGCAGGCCGAGGAATCCGCAGCGGAAACCAAAGCCCAGCGCGATGGATGATTCCGCTTGGAACGAGAACGACGCGTCGTTCAGGCGCAGCTTGTCCATGCTCGCGCCGAGCTTTTCATAGTCGGAGGTTTCGACCGGGTAGATCCCGGAAAAGACCATCGGATGGATTTCCTTGAAGCCCGGCAGCGCGTCCGGCGCGGGCGACTTCGTCAGCGTCAGCGTGTCGCCAATCTGGATTTCGGAAGCGTCTTTGATGTTGGCGATCACATAACCAACGGAGCCTTCCTCCAACGACTTGCACTTTTCCATTTCGGGCGTGAAAATACCGACTTCCTTGATTTCATAATCCTCGCCGGAGCTCATGACGCGGACTTTGTGGCCCGCCTTCAGGGCGCCGGAAAAGACGCGCATGTAGACCACCACGCCGCGGAAGGCGTCGTATTTGGAGTCGAAAACCAGCGCGCGCGTCAGTTGGTCCTCCGCGGGCGTCGGCGCCGGGAAACGCTCCACCACGGCTTCCAGCACGGCTTCGATGCCGATTCCTTTCTTGGCGCTGATCTGCAGCGCGTCGGTGGCCTCGATCGCGAGAATGTCCTCGATCTGCTGCGACACTTCGTCGATGTCCGCGTTGGGCATCTCGATCTTGTTGAGGACCGGAATGATCGTGAGGCCGTTGTCGTTGGCCAGATAGGTGTTGGAAACGGTTTGCGCCTCGACGCCCTGCGCCGCGTCGACCACCAGAATCGCGCCCTCGCACGCCTGCAGCGACCGCGACACCTCATACGAGAAGTCCACGTGGCCGGGCGTGTCGATCAAATTGAAGGTGTAGGTTTCCCCATCCTTCGCCTTGTATTTCATCGTGACCGGATGCGCCTTGATGGTGATGCCGCGCTCGCGCTCGAGGTCCATCGAGTCGAGAAGCTGCTCCTTCATGTCGCGTTGCGTCACCGTCGCGGTGAGCTCCAGCATGCGGTCGGCCAGCGTCGATTTGCCGTGGTCGATGTGCGCGATGATCGAGAAATTTCGGATTAAACTAAGATCGTTCATAATGTTACAAAAGGGTTTCGGGCGTTCTTGGCCCATAAAAAACGAGCGCGCAAGTTACCCGAAGCCCCGCCCCAAGGTCAAGCGCTCCCGATTTCTTCCAATCATTGGAAATGCTTTGACCCATCAGGGCGAAATCCCCATTATCCCGCGCCAATATGAAACAAGAAAAAGCAATCGTAATTGAACATGACAATTTTCAGGGCGAATACCGCGTGCTGCGTCTGTCGGCGCCGATCGTCGGGCCGTTGGTGAAGCCGGGCCAGTTCCTTCATCTGGAAATCCCGCGCCTGAACGAACGCGTGCTCCGCCGCCCCTTCTCCATCTATCAGGCCGACGCCGCGGGCGTCGCGGTCCTGTATAAAGCGGTCGGGCGCGGCACCGAGGCCATGCGGCATCTCGCGGTCGGCGACGAAGTCGACATCATCGGGCCCCTCGGCAACGGCTATCCAGAGGCCGCCGAAGGCAAGCTGCCGGTGCTCGTCGCGGGCGGATACGGCAACGCCGCGCTCTATTTGAAAGCCAAGGAACTCAACACCAAGGGCGTCGCGTTTTTCGGCGGCCGCTCCGAAATCGACATTCTCTGCATCAAGGAATTCGAGGAGCTCGGCTGGGACGTGCGCCCCACCACCGACGACTGCTCCATCGGAACCCAAGGCCTCGTGACCGCCGCGTTCGATCCGTGGATGGCGGAACAGGACGTCGCGAACCTGGAGCTTTTCGTCTGCGGCCCGAACCCCATGCTCAAGGCCATGGGCGACCGCGCCATCGAGCACGGGTTCACCGCGTGGCTTTCGCTCGACAAAAACATGGCCTGCGGCGTCGGCGCCTGCCTCACCTGCGTGATTAAGCGCAAAACTGAAGATGGCTGGGAATGGGCGCGCTGTTGCAAAGACGGCCCGATTTTCGAGTCGCGGGAGATCTTGTGGGATGAATAAACCGAATCTGAAAATTAAAATCGGCTCGATGGAGATGAAAAACCCCGTGACCGTCGCGTCGGGGACGTTCGGCTATGGGCCGGAATACGCGGAGCTGGTCGATCTGAATCGACTGGGCGCGATCACCGTGAAGGGCATCTGCCCCGAAGAGCACGTCGGCAATCAAACGCCGCGGACGTTCGAAACGCGCGGCGGCATGCTGAACGCGATCGGCCTGCCCGGTCCGGGCGCGAAGGGTTTCATTGAAAAGTACGTCCCCTTTTTGAAGCAATACGACACGCCCGTGATCGTGAACATCTGGGGCAAAGGCATGGACGACTACGGCCGCGTGGTCGAAATGCTCGACGACGAGGACACCGTCTCCGCCTACGAGATCAACCTCTCCTGCCCCAACGTGAAAGAGGGCGGCTCGGCCTTCGGCACGGACGTGGACACGTTTTCGCGCGTGATCGAGCTGGTCCGCGGCAAAACCCAAAAGCCGATCATTCCAAAGCTCGCGCCGAACGTGCCGAACATCGCGGCCTTCGCGAAAGCGGCCGAGAATTGCGGCTCCGACGCGATCGCGATCATGAACACGATGCCCGC
>JARFRL010000034.1 GCA_029287275.1 Pontiella desulfatans | reverse complement strand
CGGCGCCCAATACTATCTACCGTTTTGGTCCGCGGGGAACGATCGGAACGATAATGGCGACGGGAACCCGGGCGATGGCGAATACAAAGACGGCTACGACACGATCTCGCATCACGCGCTCGCGAAAAATTGCATGACCGTAGGCGCGGTGAGTAAAGCGGTCTCGGGCGTCACGCGCTCCGTGGCGGCCGCGAACATGGCGTCGTTTAGCAGCTGGGGCCCCGCGGACGACGGGCGGATCAAACCCGACATCGTCGCGGACGGGGTTTCGGTTTATTCCACGGACGACGCCGACGACGACGATTACCGATACAGCAGCGGCACCAGCATGGCCTCGCCGAACGCGTGCGGTTCCGCGGCGTTGTTGGTGGAATATTATCAGGAGCTGTTCAACGGCGGCGCGATGCGCGCCAGCTCGCTCAAGGGCTTGATCCTTCACACCGCGGACGATCTGGGACGGCCGGGCCCCGATTACGCGTATGGCTGGGGCCTCATGAACACGCTCGCGGCCGCGAACCAGCTGAAGACGCTAAGCGAAGGAAACGCGCTCAAGCTGACCGAGGCCGCGGTTTCCGCCGCCGAACCCGAGGATGCCTATTCGTTTTATTGGGACGGCGCCAACCCGATCCGCGTGACGCTGTGCTGGACCGATCCACCGGGCGTCGTGAAGAGCGGCGACGACGACCGATCGCCGGATCTGGTCAACGATCTGGATCTACGCGTCGTTGGGCCGGGGGGAACCAACTGGCCCTATAAGCTCAGTTACGCGGCCCCCTCGGCGAACGCGACCGCGACCGGCGAGAACAACGTGGATAACGTCGAGCAGGTTCACATCGCGGCGCCGGGCCTCGGCGTTTACACCGTCGTGGTCGATCACGACGGCGCCCTAAGCGGCGGATCGCAACGGTATTCGCTGCTGGTTTCCGGCGATTCGGGCGACACGGACGCCGATACGATTCCCGATTTCTGGGAAAACCAGTATTTCGCTTCGCCCACCGGCGCGGTCACGACGCTGGATTTCGATGGCGATGGAGCCGACAATCTTTCCGAATACGTCGCGGGAACCATCCCGACGGATTCCAATTCCGTCTTCAAGGCGATCACGTCCGCGCTGCCCACCAACGGCGCGTCCTACACGGTCACCTGGAACGCCGTCGAGGGCCGCGTGTACAACGTTAAGTTCTCCAGCAATCTGAGATACACCGGCTTCACCGACATCTCCGACGATCTGCCCTATCCCGCCAACAGCCATGCCGATACGGAGGACCGCTCGTCCTTCGGGGAGGTGTTCTACCGCGTCGACGTCCGGCTCGATCAGTAAGCCGACCGCTTTACTTTTGGCCCGAAACACGCTATACATCCCGAGTTGGTCGAAGGAAGTTCGACTGGCTAAAAACATGAAAGCCGCCCAAACAATCTGGTATGGATGCCTGCTCGCCTCGGTGATCGGGCTGACCGTCGCTCGTGGCCGGGCAACCGTCTCCACGGTCGAGGCCGCGCCGGATGTCGCGCCGCCTGTTCCGATGGTGGAGGAACCTCGGTTGTTGAACGAGTGGGCGCGCCTTCCGCTCGAGGCGCTAGATCACCACGCGGAGCGGATCGTCTTTCCATCCACCCCGCGCGGCGCGCCGGAACCCGTCGCGGCGCGAGCGCCCGTCGAGCCCTTGGAGGAGCGCGGCGACGCCCTGCTGTTCGAGATCGACGCGCTGGTTGGAACGCCGTTCGATCGCGCCATAACCATGCCGTTCGACTGAGTCTCCTCTTATTGGGCGCCCTTTAGATTGAATAATCGCGCCGTGGGGGTGTCTATTCGCGTATGAGCTGTGGGAGCGAAACATGAGCATCGGCAAGGTCATAGCGGTCTGGGCCTTGCTTCCGGTCACGTTGGTCGGCGCCAAACCCCACGAAAACTTCGCGGAACGCCCTTCAAAACGGGCAGAGCGCCAGAATGCCGCGCGAGTCCGCGCGGAGCGCGACAAAGCCGAGGTCCGCGCCTGGGCTCGTGCGCGGGGGATCGAGCGGCGCCACGACGACGGCGAGAACGTGAACGAGATCATCGCCGTGCGCGACGGTCGCCCGATCATTTATTCCACCAGCAACTCCGACGCCGCGATCAGCGTGGCCGCCGACGCGGTGCGCGACGCGGCGCCGTATTTCGCGGACGGAGGCGGCGTCACCGTGGGCGTCTGGGATGGCGGGCTCGTGAAAACCAATCATCAGGAATTCGGCGGGCGCGTCGACGGAATCGACTCCGCCGTCATCAACTACCACGCCACGCACGTCGCCGGCACGATCGCCGCGTCCGGAGTCGTGGCCCGGGCCGAAGGCATGGCGCCCAGCGCGCGGATCGCGTCGCGCGATTGGAACTTCGATGAGTATGAGATGATCTCCAGCGCCGCGGCCGCGCCCGGGCAACCCGACAAGCTGTACCTCTCGAACCACTCCTACGGCATCGTCGCGGGGTGGTTCTTCGCGTATTGGATGAATCCCTACACGCGCTCGACCGGCTATCATTGGTGGGGCGACATCACGGCCGATACCGCCGAGCGCTATTTCGGGCAATACGGCGCCGGGCCGCGCGACTGGGACGCCATCGTTTACGACGCGCCGTATTTCCTGCCCTTCAAAGCCGCGGGCAACGAGCGCGACGACACGCCAACCGCCGGCGCGACCGTTTACTACACGCCCGACGGAGGAAGCACCTGGACCAACGCGGTCTACGACCCCGCGCTACATCCGTTGGGCGACGGAACCTATAAAAACGGCTACGACACCATTCCCTATCTGGGAAACGCCAAGAACATCCTGACCGTCAGCGCGGTCACCGACGCCAAGCTCGATGGAACCCGCGACCTTTCCGTGGTGGATTTCCCCGCCTTCGCGAGCTGGGGCCCCGCCGACGACGGGCGGATCAAGCCGGACATCGTCGCGAACGGCGACCAGCTCTACTCCTGCGATTCGCGAAACACCGCCGCCTACGCGACGCGCTCGGGCACGAGCATGTCCGCGCCCAACGCCACCGGGTCCGCCGCGTTGCTGGTGGATCTTTACGACGATCTGTTTCCCGGCCAGGCGCCGCGCGCCAGCTCGTTGAAAGGGTTGATCATTCACACCGCCGACGATCTGGGCCGGCCGGGCCCGGACTATCAATACGGATGGGGCCTCATGAACACCCGCGCCGCGGCCGCGCTGCTGAAGGATCTTTCCAACTGGAACTCCGTCCGGCTCAGCGAATCGCGATTGGACGCGGCGCGGCCGGAAGAAGTGGTCGTCGCGTACTCCGATGGAGGCGAGCCGATCCGCGTCACGCTTTGCTGGACCGATCCGCCCGGAACCGCGACGAGCGGGCTCGACGACCGGCGGCCCGCGTTGGTTAACGATCTGGATCTGCTGGTCGTCGGTCCCGGCGGAACGCGGTATCCGTTCTCGCTCGATCCCGCGAGGCCCGAGGCGGTCGCGACCGCGGACGCGAAGAACCTGGTGGACAACGTCGAGCAGGTGCTGATTCCCGCGGGCGAGCCGGGCTTGTACACGATCTCGATCCGACACGACGGCGCGTTGGCCGACGGCGCGCAGGATTTCTCGTTGATCACCAGCGGCCTCTTCTCGGATGACGACGAAGACGGCATGCCCGACAACTGGGAGGCGAATTATTTCCTGACCGCGGTCGACGGCCTCCCGACCGACGACGCGGACGGCGACGGCGTGAACAACTATCTTGAATACGTTTCCGGAACCGATCCGACCGACCCGAACTCGATCTTCGGCGTGACGGGCGTCGAGTCGATTTCCTCGGAGGAGGACACGCCGTTCGTCATCCGATGGAACGCGTTGCCCGGCCGCGTCTACAACGTGTATTGGACGTATAATCTGCGATACGTTCCGTTCGAAAACATCTCCGGCGAACTACGTTGGCCGATCAACAGCCACACCGACCGGGTGGATCGGATCGGCGACCAAGGCCTCTACCAAATCGACGTTCGGCTGGATCGGTCGGAATAAATCCGGAGAACCGTCGTTTTTAGATTTACATGCTCAGCCCAAAGGAATAGGGAAGTCGTTGGTGGAAACGTGACGAAAACGATAAACATGTGCGGAATGGCGGCGCTGGTTTGCGTGGCATGCCTGACGGGGGCGCGGGCCGAACCCGATGAGCGCGCGCGGCCGGCCATGAAAATGGAAGACCTTCCCTTGGGGCGTTTTCGCGCTTCCTTGGAGAACCTGCCCTCCAACGTTAAAGCTCAAGTCCTGATTAAGCTCGCGGAACTGAATGTGCCCGCGGCGGATTTTGAATCGCTGCGTATCCATCCGCGCGGTGGTTTGCACTATGAATGCCATTTCAAACATTCCACGCCCGCGAACGGTTCCCTTTCGCCCGCGGCTCTGGGGGATCCGGTTTTTGACGGAGCGCCGGTGTTCGAGGGACCGATAAGTGTCGCGAATCCTCCGGTCTGGCACAGTCGGCCGGGTTCAACCAACGTCCTGTTTCTTGATTTCAACGGCGCCGTGGTCACGAATACCGTGTGGAATTCCCATCCAGATTATATGGAGCCGATCTGGGATTGCCGGCCGTACGGTCTGGACGCCGACGACACCGCGTTCAGCGTTCAGGAACAGCGGGCCATGCGGATTATCTGGGAGCGCGTCGCGGAGGATTACGCGCCGTTCGACATCGATGTGACGACCGAGCAACCGCCGGAATGGAATTCCCGAACCGGGCATGTGCTGATTACTCCGGATCTGGACAAAAACGGGGTGCAGTGTCCGCACTTCAACGCGGGTGGCGTGGCCTTCCTGGATGTGTTCGGCTTGTCGAATTATTCCTACGATTCCGCGAATGAAAGTTATTCCCCCGCCTGGGTGTATAACTATGGATCCGTCGGCGCGGCGGAGTTCGAGGCCGAGGCGGCCTCGCATGAAATGGGACATAATCTGGCGTTGAGTCATGACGGCACGAAAAAGGATCCCTATTACGACGGCCACGAAAACGGAGGCATTGGTTGGGGCCCGATCATGGGAACCGGTTATGACCGCGACGTGAGCCAGTGGAGCAAAGGCGATTACAGCATGTCGAACAACTTGGAAGATGATCTGTTGATTATTTCCTCCCGCGTCGGCTACCGGCCGGATGATGTTGGCGACGATGCCGCGGCGGCGCTCTTGCTGGGCCTGAACGCGACGGGTGCCGTTTATCAGCTGGGCGTCATCGAGCGGACCTTCGACCTGGACGTATTCAAATTCACCGCGGAATCAGGAACGGTCGAGATCGCGGTTTCACCTTATCGGGATGAGGGCGGCGACACCTGGGGCGGCAATTTGGACGCCGTTCTGGAATTATACGATGAGTTCGGCGCGTTGGTGGATTCGTCCAATCCGACGCTGGAAACAACCGGGGTTCTTTCAACCGTGGTCGACAACGGGACGTATTATCTGCATGTCCGATCAACCGGCGTTGGCGATCCCACGCAAAAGCCAACGCCGACGGGCTACGCGCGGTACGGGAGTCTTGGCCAATATTTGATCACGGGAACCGGCGGCGTGAATCTGGACCTGGACTTGGATGGGATTCCGAACGACTGGGAGATCGCCTATTTCGGTGATGTAACCAATGGCCTGGCGAACGTGGATTCCGATTTGGATGGCCAGATCAACCTGTATGAGTTCATCGCGGGTTCCAACCCGACCAATGCGGGTTCCTTGTTTGAAATTCAGTCCGATTCCGCGGCGTCGACCGGAAGCGCGCCGTTCATCGTGAGCTGGAACGCGGTCGAAGGCCGCGTCTATTCCGTGCGGGCGAGCGAAAAC
>JARFRL010000016.1 GCA_029287275.1 Pontiella desulfatans | reverse complement strand
TGGTACGCGGTGAACGATGGCGTGATGGGCGGGTTGTCGCAAAGCAGTCCCGCGGCGATGGAGGACGGCGGCCTGCTGTTCTCGGGAGCCGTGTCGTTTGAAAACAACGGCGGCTTCGCCTCCATCCGACGGTCCGCGAAGTTTCTATCCCTCGATGGTTCGCAGGGAATCCGGTTGCGGGTGAAAGGCGATGGGAAAAAATATCAGTTCCGAGTTCGCACCTCGCGACGGTTCGACGGCGTCGCGTACAAGCATGATTTCGCGACCGTCAAAGACGAGTGGATCCACATTGAACTCAAGTGGTCGGATTTCGTCGCCACGTTTCGCGGGCGCGACGTTCCCAACGCGCCCGCGCTGGACGCTTCGGAGATCGAGCAAATCGGCGTCATGATCGCGGATAAGCAGGAAGGCCCGTTCGAGCTGCGCGTCGCGGTCATCGAGAAAACGTCCATTCCGTGACCGCGGCCTAAAGCGCCGCGGGCGAAGGCCGTTTCAGGTCAGCTGTTTCTGGATGTCTTCCAACGAAACGCCCTTGGTTTCGGGCACCATGGTTTTGACCCAGACCAATTGCAACACCATCATGAAGCAGAAGAAACCAAAGACGATCGCGGGGCTCAAGGCCGCCGCCATTTTGGGGAAGACCAACGTGAGCGAGGCCGCGAAGAACCAGTGAATGAAGCTGCCGAACGACTGGCCCGCCGCCCGCGCGCGGTTCGGGAATATTTCCGAAATGAACACCCAGATCACCGCGCCCTGCCCGACCGCGTGCGCCGCGATGAAAGCGAAGACGCAGAACGGGACGATGGCGTACGTCTCCGTCGCGAAGGCCCACGAGCATAGACCCAGCGAGGCGATGTAGCCGAAGGAACCAATGTACAACAGGACGCGTCGACCCAGTCGGTCGATCATCCATAAGCCCGCGTAGGTGAAAACCAGATTGGTGACGCCGATGCCCACCGATTGCAGCAGGGCCGCCTGTTCGCCGAGTCCGGTCCATTCGAAGATGCGGGGCGCGAAGTAGAGAATGGCGTTGATGCCGGAGAGTTGATTGAAAAACGCGACCAGAAAGGCCAGCAGGATCGGCGTTTTCAACCGCGCCGTGAAAAACTTCGCGGCCGTCGCTTTTTCGCCCAGACTTTGCTCAACGCGGTCGGCCAGCTCGCTGAGCTGGGCTTCGGAATAGTCCGGGTTGATCCGCCGGAACACGTCGATCCCTTCTTCGCGCTTTCCGGCGTGCGTGATCAGCCAGCGGGGACTTTCCGGCAGCCCGAAGCAGAAGATGGAATACAACAGCGCGGGAATCGCCTCCACGCCGAGCATCCACCGCCACGCGACCGCCGGATCCATGAAGGTTTTGATGAGCACGTTGGAGACGTACGCGACCAGAATGCCGAACACGATGTTGAACTGAAACAGCCCCGCCAAGCGCCCGCGGCGCGCCGCCGGCGCGATTTCGGAAATATACAGCGGCGAGGCCACGGTCGCGGCGCCGACGCCGAGACCGCCGATGAAGCGCGAGATCATGAAGAAATATTCCTCGGGCGCGACGCCGGAGCCCACCGCGGACACGAAGTACAGCACGCCAATTGAAATCAGCGTTTTACGCCGGCCGAATTTCTCGGTCGGAATCCCGCCCAACAGCGCGCCGATCACCGTGCCCCACAGCGCGGCGCTCGTCGCCAGCCCGTGCATGAACGAGGAAAGCCCCCAAACGGTTTGGATCGTCTGCTCCGCGCCGGAAATCACCACCGTGTCGAAGCCGAATAAAAAACCCGCCAACGCGGAGGTCAACGCCCAGAAAAACAACTTCCGATTCTTCATGCTCTATCTCCCTGATCAAATGGTCGTTCAGCATATCCGAATCGGGAAAAGGACATAAGAAGTTTGTCGCGGAAAAGCCCCGCGGCCCTGGCGCCGCGGACGCCCTTTTTTGATGAATTAAACATCGAGCCCGCGACGGCGGGCGTTCAAGCGCGCCTACCGCCAATCTTGGACCCCGGATCAACGAATATATGGAGGGGCTACTCCTTGTTCCGACGGCCAACGAGCCGCCTTTTCATGATGCCGGCGCGGCGATCAGGCGCGCGTTTCACGGACCGGTCCCATGCCGTGAAAATATTAATGTGTCTGAAGGCGGCATCGTCGGAAATTCAGGTTAGAACTTGTCTCCCGGTTGACGCGCGTGCGACACTTCATACTTATGATGACTTGATGGGGTTGATCTATAAACGGGGAAATGGTCATGAGAGGGAAGTTATTTTCGTTGGTCTTTTTGTTAACATTCGCGTATTCATCGCACGCTGAGATGCGAATATGGACCTCTGTAAAAGGGGATACGGTTGAAGCGGAGTTCAAGGCGATCGTTTCCGGACGGGTTATTCTTCATAAACCGGATGGAAAGGAGCTGAAGGTTCCGCTGCAAGGCTTGAGCGCCGCTGATCGCGATTACCTTGAATCCAAAATACCTCCTGACATCGATATCGAAGTCAATGTTGATAAAGATAAGACCAATCTCGACTCCTATTCTGGTTACTCGACAAGCTATGAGAGAGAAGAGGTTAAAATTAAGTGTGAAGTCTCGATCACCAAAAAGAGCCGCGACAAGAACTCCATGCCCCTTAAGGCTACTATTCTTGTGTTCAGTGAAGAGACGCGAAGCAAGGAGATGAAGGTTATTTCTCGAACAGATGAAGAGTTCGATTTCTCGAAAAGCGATACCATTAATTTCAATAGCGGCGCGGCGAAGTTTGAATTTCGGGAATCTTCCGGCTATTACGGCGGCAGTGAAAGCGGTGAGGAGTACAAAGGATACATCGTCTATGTTGAGAATAAAGACGGTGATTTAATTGGCGCGCGCAGTAGCAG
>JARFRL010000451.1 GCA_029287275.1 Pontiella desulfatans | reverse complement strand
GAGCAGCTCGCCGGGCAGGTTGTGCAGCAACGAGGCGGCGCGGGCTTTCTTGGAGCGCAGCCAGTGCAGAATGGCGTTGGCGGTCGAGATGTAGGGACTGACCACGCGGTTCACGAGGTAGAGCTGTTCCACCACGGGAATGAAATCGGTGCGCGTGATCTGCGTGGCGGTGAACGAGGCGCCTTTTTTCTGCGCCATCAGACAGTTCATGATGTTGCCTTCGTCGTCGCCGGTGAGCGCGACGAACGCCGTGCGGTCGTGCAGGCCGGACTCCTCGAGCGCGCTTTCCGTCAGCGCGTCGGCGCGCAGCACGAGCGTCTTGTTGAGCTCGCCGGAGCAGAATTTGGCGCGGTCCTCGTCTTGTTCCAGCAGCACGGTGTCGATGTCGTTCTCGATGAACTTCGCGAGCATGAGCCCCAGGTCGCCGCCCCCGGCGATGATCACCTTCTCGAACGGCTCGATGTCGGGGTGCACCCATTTGAAAAAATTCGCGATGTCGGCGCGCTGACCGACGAGGTAGACGATGTCCTGTTTCTTGAAGACGGTTTCGCCCCGCGGAACCACCAACTCCTCGCCGCGGCGGATCGCGATGACGCGCACGCTTTGAATCAGATCGAGCCGGTCGCACTCGGCGGGCGTGCGGTCGAGCAGCGGACTCATTCCGTTGACGCTGAATCCGGCGACCATCACCTTGCCCGCGAACAGGTCGAACGCCTCGAGCGCGCCGGGCATCTGGAGCATGTTGTAGACCTCGCGGGCGCACTCGTGTTTCTGGTTGATGACCAGATCGATGCCCATCTTCTTGAGGTCATAGCTCGACGAGCTGTTCAAAAACGCGGGGTTCGTGACGCGGGCGATCTTGCCCTTCACGCCCGCGGCGTGGCCGAGCAGACAGGCGAGGATGTTGACCTCGTCGTTGTCGGTGACGGCGATGAGCAAGTCCGACTTCTCGGCCTGCGCCTCCTCGAGCACCGCGGGGTTCGATCCTTGCCCGCAAACGCTCAGCACGTCCAGCCCCGCCTCGGCCTGCGCCAAAGCGAGCGGATCCGCGTCGACCATCACCACGCTGTGTTTCTCTTCGCACAGGCGTTTGGCCAACTGTCGGCCCGCGTTGCCCGCTCCAATAATCACTATCCGCATAGGTTTCCCTCGGAGAAAAGTCGTCGTATATGCGAGAAGCGAAACAAGTTAGCAACAAAAAACCGCATCAACAATCCCCATCCCCCGCGTGAAAACCGCCAAAGAAAACCTCCTTTTTCCAAGACATCGCCAAACAAGAGCCCTATAAGAAACGGCATTCACCGAGGTTAATCATGAGCCATTTGAGACAAAATCCCGCGCCCGGCGAGCATACGATTCATTTCCGCGGCGACACCATCACCTTCACGCTCGAGACCGCGGGCGGCGAAAAGGGCCAGGCGCGGTTGCGGTCGAACATCGGCCACGCGCATGTTCGCCACAGCGAGATTATCGCGCACGCCGAGCAAGGGCTGCCGCCGCTGTCGCGCGACTGGCACGACTATCCCATGGACGCCGCCGGCGACGGCGTGTTCACCCTCACCCTGCCGCTGCTGGGCGTCGGCCGCTTCGAGGCCAAGGCCTACTTCATCGCCGACGGCTCCGAGCTGATCCAATGGCCCGACGGCGGCAACTCCGTCATGAAAGTCGAGCCCGCCGAAACGCGCGCCGGCAACACGATGTACACCGCGTACGTGCGCCAATTCGGCGAGGCCAAATACAAAGGCGCGGTCGACGCGCGCGACGAACACGCGATCGAGCAGCTGGACCACGCGGGCTACACCGTCATTCCGAAGGCCGGAAAATTCCGCGACCTGATCAAGGAGCTCGACTTCATCGTCGGAACGCTGCGCTGCAAGATCGTGCAGCTCCTGCCGATCCACCCCACCCCGACCACCTATGGCCGCATGGGCCGCTTCGGCGGCGCGTTCTCGGTGCTGGACCTGTTCGACGTCGATCCCGCTCACGCGGAGTTCGACAAGCTGACGACCCCGCTCGAGCAGTTCCAGGAACTCGTCGACGAGATTCATCGGCGCGACGCGCGGATCTATCTCGACATGCCGATCAACCACACCGGTTGGGGCGCGACGTTGCAGATCCAACATCCGGATTGGTACGAGCGCAAGGACGACGGCAAATTCAAATCGCCGGGCGCGTGGGGCGTCGAGTGGTCCGACCTCGTCGAACTCGACCATTCCAACCGCGACCTATGGAAACACATGGCCGAGGTGTTTCTCTTCTGGTGCCGCAAAGGCGTCGACGGCTTCCGGTGCGACGCGGGCTACATGGTGCCGTTCGAGGCCTGGCAATACGTCATCGCGAAGGTCCGCGTGGAATATCCCGACGCGATCTTCATGCTCGAAGGCCTCGGCGGCCATAAACACGTCACCGAAAACCTGCTCGCGAACTCCGGCATGAACTGGGCGTATTCCGAGATTTTCCAGAACCACGACCAAGGACAGATCGACGGCTATCTCCCCGAAAGCATCCGCGTCTCGGAAAGCATCGGCAACCTGATCCACTTCGCGGAAACGCACGACAACGCGCGGCTCGCCGCGACCTCCCACGCGTTCGCCCGTCTACGCGTCGCGTTCTGCGCGCTCACCTCGCACAACGGCGCCTTCGGCTTCGCGAGCGGCGTCGAGTGGTACGCCGACACCCAGATCAACGTCCACAACGCCCACGCGCTCAACTGGGGCGCGGAACCCAACATGATCGACTGGATTCGCCGCGTCCACGCGATCATGGAAGTCCACCCCGCGTTCGACGCGGGAGCGACGGTGCGGATCATCACCCACAACCATCACAACTCCGCCGCGATTCTACGGACCGACGCGTCCGGCGCGCATCAGGCGCTCGTGCTCGCGAACTTCAACCACGAACACAACGGCTTCGTCGAATGGCGCGGCGACTTCGGCGCGTTCAAAACCGACCTGCTGTCCAACGGGTCCTACGAGCACAACGGTCATTCCGTCGCGCTGCGGGCGGGACAGGTTCTTTGCCTCACGAACGACTCGGCGTGGTTGAGCGCGGTTTCGAGCGCGTTGGAAACGCCCTTCGCGGGAACCGTGTCGAGCCAGACGCAACTGCTGAAAGCCTCGGCGATGGACGTCTTCAACCATTTCGACGCGCTGGACGCGTTCGACGTCGATCGCTTCCTCGCCGCGCCCAAAGCGCTCTGCGAGGAGCTCGCGGACGGCGCGCCGATCGTCACCACCTGGCAATGGCCACGCGACACGCGCCGGACCGTCATGCTGCCGCCCAACCATTTTCTATTGGTGAAGGCCGGCCGCGGCTTCATCGCGGAATTGAAGGCCGGCGAGCAAACGCTGGCGCACGAGAAATCGATCGTCATGGCGAACGGCGAAACGTTCGCGCTGTTCCAGCCGCTCGAAACGCCGGAGGCGCGCCGCGCCCTGACGCTGAAGCTGACCGTTTACGAGGACGAGGGCATTCAACGCGCCGAAGCGCCGATCCTGTGGCTGAGCGAGGAAGCGAACGCCAAGGTCATCACCACCTGCCCCGCCGGCGAGATCCACGACCGCGACCGCTACGCGGCGCTGACGAACGAGCACGGCGCCCTTTCGCAGGTTCGCGTCGGCTGGGCGGAGCTGCGCAGCAAATACGACGGGCTGCTGATCGCGAACCTCGATCCCGCGGTGCCGGTGGACCGCCATACGATGTTCACCCGCTGCCGCGCCTGGGTCGTTTGCCGCGACTATTCCAACGAGCTTTCGCTGCATTGCCAGAAGCGCTTCACCGTGGCGGACGACGGCACCGTGGTCTGGAACTTCGCGGTGCCGGTGGGCGAAGGCAAACTGATCCCGCTGAAGGCCGCGCTGCAACTCCACCCCGACACCAACGCGGTCCGGTTCACCTTCCTGCGCGAGGACGCCGGCGACGACCCGGAACACCTCGCGAACGAGTCGCCGATCTCGTTGATTCTGCGGCCCGACATCGAGGACCGCAACAATCATGAAACCACCAAGGCGATGAACGGCCCCGAGGCCCATTGGCCGAACGCGCTCGAGCCGCGCGCGGACGGATTCGTGTTCGCGCCCGCCCACGATCGGCGGCTGGAACTGAACCTCGCGGGCGGAACGTTCCATTCCGAGCCGGAGTGGTATTACATGATCGGACATCCGGTCGACCGCGACCGTGGCATCGACGGCGAATCCGACTTGTACAGCCCGGGCTATTTCAAGATCGACCTGCTGGGCGCGGAACGCGCCGAGCTGGTCGCGGGCGTCAACGGCCTGCCAGCGTTCGAGCCGCCGACCCTCGTCGCGGAACGCGAAACGCTTTCGATCGAGGAGTCGATGAAGATCGCCATGAAACAGTTCATCGTGAAGCGCGATCAATTCCAGACGGTGATCGCGGGCTATCCGTGGTTCCTCGACTGGGGCCGCGACACGCTGATCTGTCTGCGCGGCATCATCGCGGCGGGCTACCACGCGGAGGCCCAAAATATTCTGCTGCAGTTCGCCAAATATGAAAAAGGCGGCACGATCCCCAACATGATCCGCGGCAACGACGACAACAACCGCGAAACCTCCGACGCGCCGCTGTGGCTCTACGTCGCTTGCGACGAGCTGATGGCCGCGCAAGGAAACAAAAAGCTGTTGAAGACGGATTGCGGCGATGGGCGGACGGTCAAGGAGGTGCTGATCGCGCTGGCGCGCGGATTGATCGCGGGCACGGAAAACGGCATCGCGTTCGACGCGGACTCGGGGCTGATCTTCAGCCCGTCGCATTTCACGTGGATGGACACGAACTATCCCGCCGGCACCCCGCGGCAGGGCTATCCGATCGAAATTCAGGCCATGTGGCGGTACGCGCTCGACATGCTTTCGAAGCTCGACCAAAAGGGCGGCTGGAAAGCGCGCGCGGATCAGGTGACCGATTCCATCCGCGAACTGTTTCTGGTGGAAGCGGACGATTTCACCTACCTCGCCGACTGTCTCGCCGCCGCGCCCGGCGTGGGCGCCCGCGCCGCGGAGGTGGACGACGCGCTCCGCTCGAACCAGCTGCTCGCGGTGACGCTTGGCGCGGTTTCCGACCCGGCGCTGCGCGAAAACATCGTTGAGGCGTGCGAGCAGCTGCTGATCCCCGGCGCGATCCGTAGTCTCGCGGACCGGCCCGTCCAGCATCCCTGCCCCGTTTATAACGACGGCGTATTGCTGAACGATCCGGTGAACCCCTATTGGGGCCACTACACCGGCGACGAGGACACGCGGCGAAAACCGGCCTATCACAACGGAACGGCCTGGACGTGGCCGTTCCCGTCGTACGCCGAGGCGCTCGTGATGGTTCGCGGCGAAAAAGCCACGGAGACGGCGCTCGCGATCCTGGGCAGCGCGGCCGACGTGCTGAACCACGGCTGCCTGCGCCAAAGCCCGGAGGTGATCGACGGAAACACTCCGCATATCCAACGCGGATGCGGTGCGCAGGCTTGGGGCGTGACGGAACTCTACCGCGTCGTCAAGCGCTTAAAGAGCTAACAAAAGCCTTGCAAGGGATAACGGGGTTCTATTTGATTCGGCACAGTTAAAGGGGGATTACGTGATGGTGGCGAAAAAGACAGCGAAAAAAGCCGCGAAAAAGGCGACTCGGGCAAAAAAAACGAAGTCGCCGCGCATTTTAATCGTCACGCCCGAAATCACCTATCTGCCCACGGGCATGGGCAACATGAGCAACAAACTCTCCGCGAAAGCGGGCGGTTTGGCGGATGTTTCCGCGTCGTTGGTCTCCGCGCTGCACGAGCTCGGCGCGGACGTGCACGTGGCCCTGCCCCACTACCGTAAGATGTTCCACGTCGACATCGGCGGCTTCATCGACAACGAACTGCTGATCTACAAAAGCAAACTGCCCGACGACCGGATCCACCTCGCGGAAGACCGCATCTTTTATTATCAGGACCGCGTCTACAGCAACTCGCAGGAAACCGACCTGAAGATCGCGCTCGCGTTCCAACGCGAGGTGATCAACAACATCATCCCGACCGTCAAGCCCGACCTGATCCACTGCAACGACTGGATGACCGGCCTGATCCCCGCCGAGGCGCGCATGCTCGGCATCCCCAGCCTTTTCACCTTCCACAACATCCATACCGTGAAGACCACCCTCGCGCACATCGAGGACCGCGGCATCGACGCGGCGGAATTCTGGAGCAACCTGTTCTACGAATGGCCGTCGAACAACTATTTCGAGGCGCGCGACCATAATCCGGTCGACTTTCTTTGCAGCGCCATTTTCTCCTCGCACTTCATCAACACGGTGAGCCCGACGTTTCTGAAAGAGATCGTCGACAACCAGCACTCGTTCGTGCCGGGCAACATTCAGTGGGAGGTCGCGAGCAAGTACCACGCGGGCTGCGCCGCCGGCATCCTCAACTCCCCCGACTCGTCGTGCGATCCGGAAACGGACGAAAACCTGATCCAGCGCTACGGCGTGCTGGAGCACCACGACGCGAAACGCGCCAACAAAATCTGGCTTCAGGAACGGCTGGGGCTCGAGGTTAATCCCGACGCGCCGATGCTGTTCTGGCCGTCGCGGCTCGATCCGGTGCAGAAGGGTTGCCAACTCGTCGCGGAGATTCTTTACAAGGTGATCGATAAATACTGGAACCGCGGACTCCAGGTGGTCTTCGTCGCGAACGGCGGCTTCCAACAGGTGTTCCACGAAATCGTCGAGCATCACGACCTTTACAAGCGCGTCGCGGTCTGCGACTTCGAGGAGCGCCTCTCGCACATCGGCTTCGCGGCGTCGGACTTCATGCTGATGCCCTCGTTGTTCGAACCCTGCGGCCTGCCGCAGATGACCAGCGCGATCTACGGATCGCTTCCGATCGTTCGCGACACGGGTGGTCTCCACGACTCCATCAGCCAGATGAACATCGAGGAAGGAACCGGCAACGGCTTCCTGTTCGAGTCCTACGACGGCGCGGGACTGGAATGGGCGATCGACCAAGCCATGGACTTTCACGCGCTCGACGATCACACGCGCGGCACGCACATCGGCCGCGTCATGAAAGAGAGCGAAGAACGATTCAATCACGAAGTCACGGCGCAGGCCTACATCGACATTTATCAGCAAATGCTTAACCGCCCGCTGGTCGACGAGGTTTTCGAGAAAGCCAACTAGGACCCTTTATGAGAGACCCGAAGCTCGCGAAACTTTCCGATGATCCCTGGCTGGAACCCTTCCTCGGACAGTTGCGGAACCGCGCCGACCACACGCGTTACGTGGAGGAACGGCTCACCGGCGGAAAAATGACGTTGGACGAATTCTCCAACGCGCACGAGTATTACGGGCTGCACTTCCGCGACGGCAAATGGACCTTCCGCGAGTGGGCGCCCAACGCCACCGCGATCTATCTCGTCGGCGATTTCTCCAACTGGGAACAACTCGACGAGTTCGCCTTGCACTACGGCGACCAGCCGGGCGTCTGGGAAATCGAGCTACCGGCCGATCGGTTGAAGCACGAACAACTCTACAAATTGAAAATGTACTGGCCCGGCGGAGAGGGCGAACGCCTTCCGGCCTACGCGCGCCGCGCCGTGCAGGATCCCGCAACGCACGTGTTCACCGCGCAGGTGTGGAAACCGGAAAAGCAATACGTCTGGAAATTTCCCAATCCCGCGAAACCGATCCAGGCGCCCTTGGTCTACGAATCGCACATCGGCATGGCGCTGGAAGACGCCAAGGTCGGCTCCTATCTGGAATACAAAGAACAGATCCTGCCGCGCATCGTCGAGATGGGCTACAACACCGTTCAGTTCATGGGCATCATGGAGCACCCCTACTACGGCTCCTTCGGCTATCACGTATCCAACTTCTTCGCCGCGTCGTCGCGCTTCGGCACGCCCGCCGAGCTGAAGGAACTCATCGACGCCTGCCACGAGGCCGGCCTCGCGGTCATCATGGACCTCGTCCATTCGCACGCCGTGAAAAACGAGCAGGAAGGCCTGTCGCGTTTCGACGGCACCCTTTATCAATATTTCCACGACGGCGACCGCGGCGACCACGACGCGTGGGACTCCCGCTGTTTCGATTACGGCAAACCGGAAGTGCTCCACTTCCTGCTGTCCAACGCGCGCTACTGGCTGGATGAGTTCAAGTTCGACGGCTACCGCTTCGACGGCGTCACCAGCATGCTCTACCACCACCGCGGACTGGGCGCCGCCTTCACCGATTACGCCAACTATTTCGACGGCTCGGTGGACATCGACGCCGTCGCCTACCTCGCGCTCGCGAACAAGCTCATTCACGAGGTTCGCCCCGCCGCGATCACCATCGCGGAAGACGTCTCCGGCATGCCGGGCCTCGGCGCGCCGCAGAAACAGGGCGGCTGCGGATTCGACTACCGCCTCGCGATGGGCGCGCCGGATTGCTGGTTCAAGCTTTCCAACGACGTTCCGGACGAGGAATGGAACATGAGCTGGCTCTACCACGAACTGACCAGCCACCGCGCCGACGAACAGGTCATCAGTTACGTCGAATCGCACGACCAGGCGCTGGTCGGCGGCAAAACCTTCATCTTCGAGCTGATCGACAAGGAGATGTATTACAGCATGCACGTCGACGCCCGCAACCTGGTGGTCGACCGCGGCTTGGCGCTGCATAAAATGGCGCGGCTCGCGACCATCGGCGCCGCCGGGCATGGCTACCTCAATTTCATGGGCAACGAGTTCGGCCACCCGGAATGGATCGACTTCCCGCGGGAAGGCAACAACTGGTCCTACCATTACGCGCGGCGCCAATGGAATTTGCGCGACGATCCGACGCTCAAATTCCACTTCCTCGCCGACTTCGACGCGGCGATGGTGAAGATCGTCCGCGAGAACGGCTTGCTCGGCATGGGCGACCCGATCTTCCGGTTGATCAACGAGGGCGACAAGGTGATCGCCTACGAGCGCGACGGATTCCTCTTCGTGTTGAACTTCCACCCCACCCAGTCCTACACCGACTACGCGGTGGACGCCGCGCCCGGGAAATACCGCTTGGTGCTGAACACGGACGCGCCGGAGTTCGGCGGACACGACATCGTTCAAGGCGAACAGAACCACGAGACCTACGCTTTCAACGACGGAGAAAACGATCGCGACCAAATCTCGATCTACATCCCGTCGCGGACCGGCTTCGTTTTTCAACGGGTTTAAGACCCGCGGTCTCTCATAAACATTAAAATTCGCCGCGTTGGCAACGCCTTGAAAAGCGGGTTATACGGGCCGTTTTTCAAACCATTGTCCCGTTCGCTCGAAAACGCGGATCACGACCACGTATTTCGCGCTCGCCGACCACCTCGGCATGTTTCGTGCTTTATGTTCTGGAAACATAAAACGAACGCGAGAAAACCATGGCGAATGAACAATACGGCGCGGACCGACAATTCAAACCCCTCGAAGACCAGAACCTGATCAGCGCGCTGAACGAACTTAGTCGTTCCGTGAACATCGGAACGACCTACGGAACGAACCACCCCGCGTTTCACGCCGCGATCGTGACGGCCGAAGTCGCGCTGCGCGACCTGTTTGTTGGGCGCAAGAAAATCAGCGTCGGCTCGTTCAACGGAATGATGACGGTGGACGAGGTTCCCGTCAAAGCGATCGGCTCCCTGCAAAAGGCGCTCGAGCGGCGCCTCAGCCGCCTTCACATCACCGGTCTTAAAATCTCCCGCGGCATCAGTAAAGAAGAACTGACCCAACTGACCGAGCTGTTGTCGCTCAAGGAAGCCAGCGATTTCAAGGCGGAGATCAGCCAAAGCACGATGGCGCACATCGCCTCCAACGACACCCTTTTCCAAGCCGTGCGCGACGACCAAACCGTGGCCAACACCAGCGACCTCGCGGGCATGGGCGGCTCCGGCGTGCTCGTGCTCGAGGACGACGAGCCCGCCGAAGGCGGATCGGACGGCGAAGGGACGGGCGGCGGAAGCAACGACGTGCACGTGGAGCAGATCGTGGCCTTCCTTAAAGGCGACATCGAAATGGACGAGGACGGCGTAATCGGCGAGGAGCTCGCGGAACTCGCCTCGGATCCCTCTCGTCTCGGTAAAATGATCATGGAATCCGTCGCGGTCCGCCAATCGGTCTCGGAACTCTCCGGCGAATCGCTGGGCGACATCGTGCTGGGTTGCCTGCGCCGGACCTACAAGGGGCTGCGCGATCAACCCGCCTTCAAGACGACGGAGGGCATGGCCGACCTAAGCAAGGCGCTGCTGATGCTGGAGGAGAGCGTGCTGGATCAGATGCGCTCCCTCACCGGCGATTCCAACCCCGAGTTGGATCGACAGATCGTCCAGGCCATCCGCGAGATGGACGAAACCCTCGGCTTTGAAATGTCGGCGGCGCGCTACATGGAGCACAAGGAAGCCATCGAGAAAAACAAAGAAGAGCTCCAATCCTTCGTTCAGGCGCGCGGCGCGGCCGCGGCCGAAGGGCTGCTCGCCGACTCGGAATTCCCCGCGACGGAATGGCGGCGCATCGTCGTGGATAGTGGAAAAGCCCAGGGCGAGTCCGGTCCGCCGATCGCCGCGGGACTCAACACGCTCACCACCGTGTTCGAACGACTCGAACACCTGATGAAGACCGAAGGCGCGAACGGCGCCCAGATGAAAGATCTCATTGGCGAGGCCAGCGAGAATCTGGACGACACCATCTTCACCACCAAGGAAAAGCTCGACGTGCTGTCGCGGCACCTCAAGGAAGACGAAAGCGGCACCATCGGCGGTCATGGTAAAAACATGACCCAGGAAGAACTGCTCGCGGCCCTCGCCGAGGTCGCCCAGGAACTCATGCAGCCGCTGACCGCCATCACCGCCTCGTTGGAAATGCTGACCCAAGGCTACGTCGGCGACGTGACCACCGATCAGCTAGACATTCTGAACCTCGCGGCCAACAGCGGCGAGCACCTGCGCTTCCTGATGAAGGAACTGATCGACATCGTCGGCTGCCCGACCAACAAAGGCGTCGACAGCCGGTTCCACACCACCAGCGAGAAGGTCATCCTGCTCCGCGACGCGCAAGACGGCGATAATCATCCGCTCAGCTACTTTCAGTAACGCGCCGGACCCGCGCCACGCTGACGCATGAAAAAAGGACGGAGCGTTGGCCCCGTCCTTTTTCGAACACGCGTGGAACCCCGATCAGGTTATTTCCTCGCCGCGGGTCATGACCACTTTTCCGGTGCGAACCAGCTCGATGATCTTGAATTTCGCGATCATCTCCTCGAGCGCGTCGATCTTGCTTGGATTGCCCACGACCTGCAGGATCATGGACTCCGGCGTGAGGTCGACCGTTTTGCAGCCGTAGTGCTCCGCGATCTGCAGCGCCTCGGAACGGCCCTCGCTATCGACCGCGATCTTGATCAACCCCATTTCCTTCATCACGGATTCATCGTAGGTATGGTCGATGCATCGCAGGACGTCGATCAGCTTCGAAAGCTGTTTGATGATCTGGTCGAGACCGCTTGGATCGCCGCTGCAGCTGATGGTCATTCGCGAGAAATGACCATCGACCGCGGGTGAAACCACGAGCGACTCGATGTTGAAGCCGCGCCGAGAGAACACCTGCGCGATGCGCGCCAACGCGCCCGGTTTATTCGAAACATAAACACTCAAGGTGTGCATGGATTTATCTGAATTCAGCATTTTAAAAACTCCGTTTGGGGGTCGAAGGTCATTCGGTCAAAGGTCGAAGGTCGCCGACCGTCCGAAAGTCCTTGGACTTTCGACCTTCCGACCTTCGACCACCAGGCCGCGTTGGCGGTCTAGGTGGAACCCGTGGGCTTTTCCAGTTTCACGCTTGGCGGCTCGATCAGCATGTCCTCGATCACGGCGCCGGCCGGAATCATCGGGAACACGTTGTCGGTCTTTTCAACCTCGCAGTTGATCAAGCACGGCCCGTCGTTGTAGTCCAACGCGGTTTGCAACACGCGCTTGACGTCGCCCGGGCGGCGCAGATTGAATCCCTTGATGCCGAACGACTCGGCGAGCTTGACGAAATCCGGGTTGCCCTCGAGATCCACCCCGCTCTTGCGATCGTCGTAGAACAGCTCCTGCCATTGGCGCACCATGCCGAGGTAGTGGTTGTTGAGCACCACGATCTTGATCGGCAATTTATGCAGCGCGGCGGTGGCCAGCTCGAAGAAGGTCATCTGGAACCCGCCGTCGCCGACGAAGCAGACGTGAATGTCGTTCGGACGGCCGAAGGCCGCGCCGATGCAGTACGGCAGCCCCACGCCCATGGTTCCGGCGCCGCCGGAGCTGAGCCAGTTGTAGCGGCTGTCGTTCTTGTAAAACTGGGCCGCCCACATCTGGTGTTGCCCAACGTCGGTCGCGACGCACGCCTTGCCGTCGGTGAGTTTGTAGAACTCGTCGATGATGTGCTGCATCTTCAGACTGCCCTGCCGCTTGAACTTGAGCGGATACTTGACCTTGTAGCCATCCAGCTTTTTGAGCCAACTCGTGGTCTCCAGCACGGGCACGTGCTTGATGAGCTCGTCGAGCGCGGTCTTGGCGTCGGCCACGCAGGTGATCTGAGGCGCGACCATCTTCCCGATTTCCGCGGCGTCGATATCAATATGAACGATCGTCGCGTCCTTGCAGAACTTGTCGGGCTGCCCAAGAATACGGTCGTCGAAACGCGAGCCGACGTTCAACAGCAGGTCGCATTCGCAAACCGCCTTGTTGGCGTAGGCCGTTCCGTGCATGCCGAGCATGCCCAGCGAAAGCTCGTGGGATTCCGGGAAAACCCCTTTGCCCAGCAACGTGGTCGTGACGGGAATCCGCGCCTTTTCGGCGAGCGCCAACAGTATCGGGTCCGCGCCGGAAATCATCGCGCCGTGACCCGCGAGAATCAGCGGCCGCTTGGACTTCGCCAACGCTTCCGCGATTTCAAGAATCGTGTCGTTGTCAACGCTCTGGTTCAGGTCGTACCCCGGAAGATCCATCTCCGCGTGCAGGTCCGCCGTGCAGGGGCCCGCGCTGAGGTCTTTGGGAATGTCGATCAGAACCGGACCCGGCCGACCGGTCGTTGAAATATGAAACGCCTCGCGCACGATGCGGGGAATCTCGTTGGAAGCCTTGACGAGATACGAATGTTTGACCACCGGCATGGTGATGCCGAAGATGTCGGCTTCCTGAAACGCGTCCTTGCCAAGCATCCACGAGACGGACTGACCGGAAAGAACGATCATCGGAACGGAATCCATGTGCGCGGTCATGATGCCGGTCAACGTGTTGGTCGCGCCGGGGCCGCTGGTAACCAGCACCACGGCGGGCTTGCCGGTCGCGCGGGCGTATCCATCGGCCATGTGGGCCGCGCCCTGCTCATGCCGGACCAATACGAATTTGATCTTTGTCTCCGTGGTGATCAGCGCGTCGAAGATCGGAATCGCCGCTCCGCCAGAGTAGCCGAATATATACTCAACTCCCTCGTTTTCCAGACACCGAATCAGCGCCTGCCCACCTTCCATGGTTTTATTCGCCATACTATTTACCTCCAAATGATGAGAACAACGTAAAACATCGCCTCAAAATGTCAACAAAAATGGTTCCGTTAGTTTTTTGTCGCTAAACTTAAAGCCATCACGAAAAACACTAGAACAAAAAGGTGATAAACTTCGGGATCAGAGCCTAAATGAGGCGACTATGCCGATCGAGGGCGACGGATCGTACTTGGTTTCATACAAAAAATTTCCATTTTGATCATCCGCGCTCAAGCTTCCACCAAAGCTATAACCAATCACGCCACTAATCAGCCCTTGCGGATAGAAAAAGTACGTTAACTGCGCCACAATCGGAATACTCTCATCCTCGCCGACGCCATTGGGGGCCAAACCATCTTCATTCAGACGGAATCGCTTGCTTTCGTAGCGAGTGGTGACCGCGGTGGTCCACTTCTTCGACACTTTATAGACGAGCGAAAGACCCGGACCGGCCGTCGCGGCCAAACCACCACCGGTTTCCAGACTGAGCCGATCCGTGATCGCCCAATTAACGATGATGATCGGGTAATACCGCACGTCATCCTCGATCCGCTCGAAAACGCCCAAGCCCGGCCCGAGCGTCAACCGATCGCTGAACTTGTAAGAAGCCCCTCCGAAAAACGCCAGCGTGAGCGCGTCGTCCAAATCCGTTCCGGCCTCGCCATAGGAGCGGACGGACGGCGCCGCGAAGAGCGCCCATTTTTCGTTCAAACCCCATCGACCGAAAACACTGGCGCGGAAGTTGTCGATGTTGCCCCAAGGTCGCCCCGCGGTGTCCGAGAATCGATAATCATCCTGACCAAAGCCGGCGGAAAACGAGAGCATGCGGTCGAAGCTCCACATGCGCGTGATGCCGCCCTCGATGAAATAGCGGTTCACGGAAAAGGCTCCGCCCTGGTCCATATCCGTCTCGAAGTTGTAAACGGACCCGCCGCGCATCGATGGAGCCCACCGCGGAAAGTCCATGCTGAACGTTCGATTGGTTTCGGCCTGAACCCACATCGCCAGAAGTAGGACACTCATTATCACTTGAAGTTTCTTCATGATTTCACACTAACCCTTTTTGTCCGTGAAAATGAACGCCAAACACGCGTAAAGTTCCGTTATGAGCAACGAAACTTACATTCAAGCGTTGGAAATCGAACGCGACGGCGACTGGGACCGAGCGCATCGGATCGTTCAGGAGCTCGACACGCCGGAGGCCGCGTGGGTTCACGCCTACCTCCACCGCGTCGAAGGCGACCTTGGCAACGCGGCTTATTGGTACCGCCGCGCCGGACGGCCGGAAAGCCGCGCCCCATTGAAGGAAGAGTGGAACGAGATTCTCGACGCGTTGCGCTGAAGCCCGCGCGTAATCACATCCGCACGCGCTCGCTGAGCAGTAGAATGTCCTTCAATTGATCCTCGTTTTTGGCGCGCGCCCAGCGCTTCTCGAATTCGGGGTGTTGCACGATGTGCGCGATCGCCGCGAGCGCCTTGAGATGCAGATGCCGCATGTCGCGGCTGCCCGCGATCACGAAGAAGGCCCGCACGGAAACATCGTTCTCGAAAGCGACGCCCTCGCGGCTTCGAATCAGC
>JARFRL010000365.1 GCA_029287275.1 Pontiella desulfatans | reverse complement strand
CGCGCAGAGCGAGTCGTTGAGATAGGTGTGTTTGAGCTTGGTGATCGCGACGATGTCGCCGGCTTTCGCTTCCTGGGCCTCATGCGTTTTCTTGCCGTCCACGTAGAGGATGGTGCCGACCTTCTCCTTCTGGTTCTTGGTCGAGTTGTAGATTTCCATGCCGGGTTTCAAGACGCCGGAGTAGATGCGCACGAAGGTCATTTGACCGATGAACGCGTCGTTGAAACAACGCCAGACCTGGCCGGAGAACGGCTGGTTCTCTTCCGCGGAAATCTCGTTGCCCTCGGCGCAGCTGACTGGATAGTCGTGCGGGGAGGGAAAGAGGCGGCTGATGGAATCCATGGTTTCCTTCACGCCCACGTCGGCTTTGACGGAGGTCGCGAAGACGGGAATCAGGTGCGCGTCGTGCACGGACTTGCGCAGGCCTTCGGAGAATTCGTCCGCGGTGAGCTCTTGGCCCTCGAAATATTTTTCCATCAGCGAGTCGTCGGTTTCGGCCGCGAGTTCGATGAGATGGTCCCGGATGCCTTTCACGCGGTCTTTGAGTTCGTCCGGAACCTGGTCGGCCGGGGTGTTGAGAATATCAATGGCGTTGCCGTCGGAGGTCGGCAGCACCATCGCGACGCAACGGTCGTCGCCCCAACGTTCCTTGATTTCCAAAAGGGTGTCGTCGAAATCGGTGTCGTCCTTGTCGAGGCAGGTCACGGCGATGCCGCGCGGCAGATTGCGTTTTTCGGCGGCTTTCCACGCGCGCTGGGTTCCGACCTGGATGCCGGCGGTGGCGTCGATGGTGATGAGGGCGGCGTCGGTGACTTCCGCGGCGGAAACCATCTGCCCGATGAAGTCGGCGAAGCCGGGCGTGTCGATCATGACGAGGCGGCGGATTTTACGGGAGGCCGCGGTGTAGACGCCGTCGAAGGGCTTGGCCCAGATGGAGATTCCGTGCGCTTTTTCTTCCTCGGTCCAATCAGCCACACTGGTGCCGTTTTCCGGAGAACCCACGCGGTCGACCTGACCCAGCTTGAACAGGATGCTGTCGATCAACGAGGTTTTGCCGCTACCAGTGTGGCCCATAAGAGCGAAGTTGCGGACATTATCAATGGGAATGTTTTTCATGTTTCCTCTCCGGTTGTTCGGTTGTGTCACTCTCCCCGCGGCCGCTCGCCCGGCATAGAAGCGGGAAGCTTCAGAAAATACAGACGCGGCGAGGGCTTTTCAAACTTTTTCACCGGCCCGCCGCGTTTTTGTGGATTTGTAGCGTTGCGCGCCGAGGTTCTCTTATCCATTGTTCCGTGCCCATGACCAAAGAACAGAACAGATTCGAGCTGATGGCTCCGGCGGGCTCCCGCGCCTCGCTCGCGGCCGCGATCCGGGCGGGCGCGGACTCCATTTATTTCGGCGTCGACAAGCTCAACATGCGCTCGCGCGCCGCGAGCCCCTTCACGTTGGACGACCTCCAGCGCGTCGCGCGGATCTGCCGCTGGTGCGGGGTGAAGGCCTATCTCGCGCTCAACGTCATCGTCTACGACGAAGAGCTCGAAACCCTCCGCGCGATCTGCGACGCCGCCAAGGCCGCGCGCGTCGACGCCGTCATCGCGTCCGACATCGCCGCGATCGAATACGCGCGCTCCATTGGGCTGGAGGTGCACGTCTCGGTTCAGGCCAACGTCTCCAACATCGGCGCGGTGAGGTTTTATTCCCGCTACGCCGACGTCATGGTGCTCGCCCGCGAGCTGACGCTCGAACAGATCCAAACCATTTCCACCGCGATCCGCGAGCAAGACATCCGCGGCCCGAAAGGCGAGCTCGTTCAAATCGAGCTGTTCGCCCACGGCGCGCTCTGCGTCGCGATCTCGGGCAAGTGCTACATGAGCCTCGGGTGCTACAACCAGTCGGCCAACCGCGGCGCGTGTTTCCAAAACTGCCGCCGCGCCTATCGCCTCACCGATGTCGAAACCGGCGACGAACTGGAAGTCCAAAACCAATACATCATGTCGCCGAAAGATCTCTGCGCGCTGCCGCACCTCGACCAACTCGCGGCCGCCGGCGTGACCGTTTTCAAACTCGAAGGCCGCGCCCGCACCGCGCAATACGTCGGCACCGTCACCAAAGCCTACAAAGCCGGGCTCGCCGCGGTGGAGGATGGAACCTTCGCTCCGGAAAACTTCCAGCCGCTCGAGGCGGGCCTCGCCGACGTCTTCAACCGCGGCTTCTGGGACGGCGGATATTACTGCGGCGAGAAGATGGGCGAGTGGGCCGCGAGCGGCCATTCCCAAGCCACCGTCAAACGCGTCGAGCTCGGACCCGTCACCAACTTCTTCGCGAAGATCGGCGTCGTGGAATTCACCCTCTGGCAGAAAGAACTGCTGCCCGACTGTCAGATCCTCGTCGAAGGCCCGACCACCGGCGCGGTCCAGACCCGCGTGGAATCCCTCCGCGTCAACGGCCAACCCGCGGAAAAAGCCGTCAAAGGCGACAAAGTCACCATCGCCCTCCCCGAAAAAGCCCGCCGCCAGGACAAGGTTTTCCTGCTGCGGCCGGTCGATTCGTCTCCGCCTCCGCCGCCCTGTTAAAATCGGTGAATTGCCGGTAGCCCGGTCGCCGCGATTCTGGTAGTTTCCGGTCGTGGCGGAACAAATCCGGTGAGGTGTGGATGAACGGAATTTCAACCAACTCAACGCGCGATCGAATCGCCTTCGTGGGCAACTACCTGCCGAGGCAGTGCGGAATCGCGACGTTCACCACCGATTTATGCGAAGCGGTCGCGGCCGCGTATCCCGCCGCCACGTGCCTCGCGCTCCCCGTCAACGACACCGAGGCCGGCTACACCTATCCGC
>JARFRL010000342.1 GCA_029287275.1 Pontiella desulfatans | reverse complement strand
ATCGCGGAGTGGTTGAATTCAATCGGCGTTTCCGCGGCCGTTTTAAAGTGCCGCGTTCCGAAAAACCGCGAAGGGGCTCTGGAAGACGCTCGCCAAGCGGTGCGAATGGCGCGGGAAAAATCTGCCGCGTGGAACATCGATCCAGCGCGAGTCGGCATGTTGGGCTTTTCCGCCGGCGGGCATCTGACCGCGGCGTGCAGCAACTCGGAGGATCGGCCTGATTTTTCGGTGCTGGTTTATCCCGCCTATCTTTTTAAAGCCGGAACCATTGAACTCGTCGATGAAATCAAGGTGGATGAAAAAACGCCTCCGGCGTTCATCGTGCAGACCAAGGACGATAAAAAATATTACCGTAGCACATTGGCCTACACCGCGGCGTTGGACGCCGCCGGTGTGGATGTGGAATCCCACCTGTTCGCCAAAGGCGGGCACGGCTACGGCATGCGCGATCAAGGGCATCCGGTGGCGATGTGGCCGCGCTTGTGCGAAGCCTGGATGCGGGAAATGAACTTCTTGAAATAGATTTGAGGCGAGGTTGGGGATGAATCGTAGGCTGTTTATTGGAGCGTTGGGCGCGGGGTCGTGCGCGCTGGGCATGGGACGCGCGAAGCCGCGGAAGCCCAAGTATGTTTTTTTGATGATTGGCGATGGAATGGGCGTCGAGCAGCGGCGAATCGCGGAGCGCTACGCCCGGATGAGCCGTCCAACGCGGTCGGGCGGATTGCTCATGAACCAGTTGCCGGTGTCGGGTTTGACGACGACGGTCGAGGTTTCCGGGAAGGTCACCGATTCCGCCGCGGCGGGAACCGCGCTGGCCTGCGGGGCTAAGACCGTCAACGGCGCCATCGGGCTCGAACCTGATTTGAAGACGCCGTTGCGTTCCGTCGCGTTCGCCGCCCAAGACGCGGGCATGAAGGTGGGGATTGTTTCTTCCGTGCCGATCGATCACGCCACGCCGGCTGCCTTCTACGCCACCGTGCCGAAGCGCTCCATGTATTACGAAATCGATGAATTTCTCCCGAAGTCCGGTTTTGATTATTTCGCGGGAGAGCCGATGCTGGGCCGTAAAAAAGCGAAAGAGAACACCGCTCCGGAAAAACTGGCCGAAGCGGCTGGGTACCGACTGGTGGGTGATCGCGCGGGTTTCGACGCGTTGAAAGCCGGGGACTCAAAGATTCTGGTCGAACATGATCTGGGTTACGCCATTGAGGGGAAGCAGGAGATCTCGCTGGCCGATTACACCCGCAAAGGCATCGAGCTACTGGATGGAAAAGACGGGTTCTTCATGATGGTTGAAGGCGGGAAAATCGACTGGTGCGGACACGCCAACGATCTCGCCGCGAACATTCACGAAACCTTGGCGTTCGATGACGCGGTCTCCGTCGCGCTGGATTTTTGCGAACGGCACGCCGACGAGTCGCTGCTGATCGTGACCGCGGATCATGAAACGGGCGGGCTGCGGCTTCAGGAGCAGAGCCCGCGGTTGAGTCAGGTGATTGACGCGCAGCGCCATCCCTCGGGTTTTTACGTCAACGAACTGACGCGCTGGAAAAAGGCCGGGGTCGAGCCGGAAGCGGCGTCCGAACGGTTGAAAGCATCTTTTGGTTTTTCCGACCTTGAAGCGGACCGCGAGCAGCGGATCGCCGACGCGGT
>JARFRL010000338.1 GCA_029287275.1 Pontiella desulfatans | reverse complement strand
TTGTTCGTCTCGTGGGCTCGGAGATGTGTATAAGAGACAGCACCGCGGCGCTGTTGTTTGTGTCGCCGCGGCTCTTGGGTCACATGTACAACAACAACAAAGACATCCCCATCACCACGGCCTTCGCGCTCGCGATGTTCTTCATGATGTCGTTTTTCCGCGATTATCCCTCCAAGAAATGGCGCAACGCGCTCTGGATCGCGCTTGCGATCGCGTCCGGAATCAGCCTTCGTATCGGCTCCATCATTCTGTTCCCGTACTTTTTCCTGTTCGCGGGCCTTTATTACGTTTCGACGCGCTCCTACCGAGAATGGCTCAAGCCCGAACAACTGAAGTCCGCGGCCGCGCTGCTCGGGATCGGCGCGATGATCGTGGGAACGGGCTACTTCATCGGCATCCTCCCCTGGCCATTCGGACTCGAAGGACCGATTAAAAACACGGGCGAAGTGCTCAAAGCGATGTCGGAGCTGGGCGTGAGCATCCGACAGGTCTTCGATGGCGAACTCATCTGGTCGAACGAGATTCCTTGGTACTACTCGATCAAATACATGAGCATCACCATACCCACGGTCGTATTCGTCGGAGCGCTCGTCTTCATCGGATTTTCCGCGAAAATCGTCAACAAACGCAACGCGCTGGCGCTGTTCATCATCGCGTTTTCCTGGCTTTTCCCCATCATCTACGCCGCGGTCGGCATACAGAACGACTATGGAGGATGGCGGCACCTCATGTTCACCTACCCGTATTTCGTCGCGCTGGCCGCGATCGGCTTCGACGCGCTCCTTCGAAACCTCGCCGCCCCCTTCGCGCGGGCCATGGCGGGCCTGGCGATCGCCGCGCTCTGCTTTTTTCCCCTTTCGCACATCGTTCGCAATCATCCGCATGAATACGTCTATTTCAACGAGTTTTTCGGCGGCGTGGACAACGCGAACGGCTACTATGAAACCGATTATTATCAACACGGTCTGCGGGCGGGCGCGGAATGGTTGCTCGAATATTTGGAACCGCGCCTGGAGCAAGGCGAGGAATTTTCATTGGCCGTGAACGACAGCTCCATGGGCTACTACATCAAACCATGGAGACCGCAAATCAAGCCCGTTGGCATTTCCGGCTATCACAACCGAAACAAATACGACTGGGATTACGCCGTCCTCTATTCCGGCTACGTTTCACCTCATCAGTTGAGAGAAGGGCTGTGGCCCCCCGACGGGAGCATCCACGTCATAAAGGTCGACGACACGCCGATCTGCGCGGTGGTCGAACGTTTGTCGAAAGACGACCTGCGCGGCTACGAAGCCTTGAAAACCAACAACGTCGCCGCCGCCGCGGCGAATTTCGAGTCCTACTTGAAAGCCGATCCGAACAACGAAACCATACTGGCGGCGCTGGCGTCCTGCTACCTCCCGATGGGAAAACTCGAGGACGCCCTCGCGACCGCCACCAAAGCCAAGGAACTGCAGCCCGAATCCGTCCAAGCCATGAACGTGCTCGGCCAAACGCAACTCCAGCTGAAGCGCTACGACGAAGCCATCGCGACCTACAGAGAAATGTCCAAGGAGGCACCCGCCTCGAACATACCGTATCACTGCATGGCCATCGCTCTCCTCAACATGGGCGACGCGGCGAAGGCGATCAACATGGGCAACGAATCGATCCGGCGAAATCCGGGCTTCGTTCCATCCTATCAACTGGTCGCGGCGGCCTATCAGCGGCAAGGGAACGCCCGCGCCGCGCGAGCTTATACGGAGCGGGCCAACCAACTGATCTCGCGCCCGAAACAGTAGCGAATCTCAGATCCGCCATGGGAGGATGCGCTCTTGACGTGAAGCCCATATGAACTATGCTGTTGGCCTGTTTTGTTTGAACCGGAGAACCATGTTTTGACCACGGAAAAATTCTTTAGAAAAGCGGACTGGATCGCGTTCGCGACGACCTTCCTCGTCTCCCT
>JARFRL010000300.1 GCA_029287275.1 Pontiella desulfatans | reverse complement strand
AACGCCGGAGGCGGACATGTCGACGAGAAAGAACAGCGCCTGCTCGCGCTCCTCGATGAAGCGTTTCACGAAGGGCTTGCCGACGCGGGCGGTCACGTTCCAGTCGATGGTTCGGACCTCGTCGCCGGGCATGTATTCGCGAACCTCGTCGAACTCCATGCCGCGGCCCTTGAACACGCTTTTGTATTCGCCGCCCAGCAGCTCGGTGACCACCTTGCGACTTTTGATGTCGATCTGGCGGACCTTTTTGAGGAGGGCTTTGGATTTTGGGTCGGGCATGGAAATTAAGAGTCCGGATTTCAGAATGAAGAATGGTGGACGGGGAACGTTCCCCGCGCCCCTCTATTTATTGTTCTGGGCGGTTATTCGCGACGCCGCCATTATGGCGGTGAGTTCTTCGGCTTCCTTTTTTAGCGATTCAATTTTTTCGTTGGGAAGGAGTTCTCCCTCCATGATGAGTTCGAGCCAAAACTCGGTTTCATCGGCTTCTTCCAGCACGATTCCGATCTTCGCGATGAATTCGGCGTTGGAGCGGGCACGGCACGCGGCGCGATAGTTCGCGCCGACCGACGACCCGGAACGCATGATTTGATTGGCGATGGTTTTCCCCGCGGTGGAGTTCGGCAGCGCGTCGACCAGCTTCATGATTCTCAGCGCGAAATCCTTGGTTCGTTGTTTTAGCTCATCGCCTTTCATGAGGACTCCTTGAATTAAAAATCGCGGGTTTCAGAATGAGGAATCGTGGGACCGCGGCGCGGTTTTTTGTGGCGCGGCGGACGTCGCGCGATCCATTCTTCATTCTGAAATCTGAAGCCTTCATTTCGTTACGGCACTTCAACGGTGTCGAGAATCCGCTGGAGAATGTCCTCGGAGCGCGTTTCCTCGGCGGCGGCCTCGTAGGAGAGGAGCACGCGGTGGCGGAGCACGTCGAGCGCGACGTCCTTGACGTCCTGGGGGACGACGTAGCCGCGGCCGTTGAGCATGGCGCGGCCGCGCGCGGCGACGGATAGAAAGATGGTCGCGCGCGGCGAGGCGCCGTAGCGGATCATGTCGGCGCAATCGAGCCCGAAGCGGGCGGGGTCGCGGGTGGCTTGAACGAGGTCGAGAATGTAGTGCTCGAGTTTTTCGTCCATGAAGACCTCGTCGACCATTTTTCGCAGGCGGTTGATGTCGGCGACCTCCATGACCGCGTCGACGGTCAGGTCGACGTTGGTCTTGCCCATGCGCTTGAGGATGCGGTGCTCCTCTTCCTTGGACGGGTAGACGACGTCGAGCTTGAACATGAAGCGGTCGACCTGCGCCTCGGGCAGATGGTAGGTGCCTTCCTGCTCGACGGGGTTCTGCGTCGCGAGCACGAGGAAGGGTTCGTCGAGTTTGTAGGTTTGGTCGCCGATGGAGACCTGGCGTTCCTGCATGGCCTCGAGCAGGGCGCTCTGCACTTTGGCGGGCGAGCGGTTGATTTCGTCGGCGAGGATGATGTTGGCGAAGATCGGGCCTCGGTGCGGGGTGAACTCGCTGGTCTTCGGGTTGTACATCATGGTTCCGATGAGGTCGCCGGGGAGGAGGTCGGGCGTGAACTGGATGCGGTTGAAGCCCGCGTGGAGCGTCTGGGAGAGCGTGGTGACCGCGAGGGTTTTCGCGAGGCCCGGAATGCCTTCGATCAGCACGTGGCCGTTGCAGAGCAGCGCCAGCAACAGGGCCTCGATGAGATCTTCCTGGCCAATGATGACCTTCGCGACCTCGGCGCGCACGCGCTGGAGGATCTCGCTTTCGGCCTGGTAGCGCTCGTTCATTTTGACAATATCTTCATGCATGGGAATACCTTTCAAAAAAGAAAACGCGGACTATAGCCGCGTTCTAGCTGATAAACACTAAAGAAACGTCCACAAACCCCCGCGTTTGGACAGGCCGCGGGCGGTGTCTCAACCCTTTTCGGCGGGCACGATGAGGACGTTGTGTTCGGCGTGGCGGGTGACGGACTCGGAGACGCTTCCGAGTAGGGCCTTGTGCAACATGCCGTGTCCATGCGAGCCGAGAATGATCATGCCAACGTCCAGCTCGCGGGCTTTATCGGCGATCAATTTGGCGGCGTCGCCTTTAAGCAGCGTGGACTGGGCGTCGACGCCGTCGGCGCGCAGGCGCGCGGAGATTCCCAGCAACTCTTTGTGCTCGCGTTTGATTTCCTCCGCGCTGATGTCGCGGGCCAGCTGAACGTCGCCGGGCATCGTGATGTATTCGGGCGCGCAATCAGAATATCGCGAGGTCTCGAGCGCCAGCGCTTGTGATTCGGCCGAGGTTACGTGTAGAACCCAGAGCTTGGCGTCGAGCGCTTTGGCGAACAGCGCGGCTTGAGCGATGACGGGTTCGGTGGTTTTGGAGAAGTCCACCGCGACGAGCAGGTTTTTCATAACGTCCTCCTTGGTTCGACGAACGTATTCTATTCCATCGAGGAGGTTTGGCAAGAACGGGTTAGGGGTGTTTGCCGCGTTGCGGCTTGATGCCAAGCTTGTCCATCCGGTAGCGCAGAATCCGACGGGTGGTGCCGAGATGCTTCGCGGCGCGGGTTTGCACGCCGTCGCATTCGTCCAGCGCGCGGATGATCAGGGCGCGCTCGAACTCGCCGACCTCCTTTTCGAGGTCGATGGGCGCGTCGATGGGCGGAGAGGAACGCGCGGGGCTCATTCCGTCTCCTCCAGCGCGGGGATGATGATGGAGATCGTGGTGCCGCCGGAACTGGTTTCGATGTCGATCTGGCCGTTGTGGTCGATGACGGTCCGTTTCGCGATCGGCAGGCCGAGGCCGAGACCGCGGGCCTTGATGGTGCTGAAGGGCGAATAGATCTTGTCGCGCAGCGATTCATCGATCCCGGACCCATTGTCGGTGATCATGAGGTAAATGTTGCCGGCGCCCTTGTCGGGCGCGCGCCCCTTGACGGTGACGCTCACGCGCGAACCGGGCTTGTTGGCGAGGTTCTCCGCGGCGTTTTTCAAAAGATGATAAACGCATTCCTCGAGCGAGCGGGCGTCGCCGTTGATCCGCAGCGACGAGTCGTCGGCCGAGAGGTGGATCTTGAGATTGTCGTGATCCAGCTCCGATTGAATCCGCGTGACGGCGTGTTCGATGGGCTTGCGGACGTCCAGGGGATCGAAGATCGGTTTGGGCGGATTCGCGAACTCGTTGATCTTGTCGACGATTTGGTTCAGGCGATCGACCTCGTGGTTGACCTCTTTGCTGAAGTCGGACCGGAATTCGGGGTCTTCGTAGCGCTCCGGAAGCATTTGCGAGTAGGTTTTAATCGCGACGAGCGGGTTGCGAATCTCATGACTCATGCTGGACGCGAGTTCGTTCCAGAACGACGCGCGCTCGAGCTGATCTTCCTTTTCCTTGAGCAGCTTCACGCCGGTCACGTCGCGCAGCATCATCATCGCGCCGACGCAGGCGCCGCCGTCGGTCAGGCCGCGGGTTTCGGCCGAGAGGGTCAGCTTGACGCGCTGGTCCGACCACTCCCGCTCGTGGCGACCCGAGACATCCGCCAGGGCGCGGCGCAGCATGTCGGCGACCCGGCTTCCGAGCACTTCGACCCGTTGGCCGATGATATCCTCTTCGGTCGGCTGGAGAATGCCGCGGGCGGTGCTGTTGAACCAGCGCACGACGGCGTTTTCGTCGCAGGCGATGATGCCGAAGGGAATCGAGTGCAGCACGGTTTCCGCGAGCGCCTTTTGAAGGGCGGTCGCTTCGTATTGGAACGCCTTTTCGAGCGTGGTGGAAATATGGTCCGCGAGGCCCGTGAGATCCTCGAGGTCCGCGACGTCGAACGGAATGCCGGTGGAGCGCTGGCCGACGAAGATCCA
>JARFRL010000253.1 GCA_029287275.1 Pontiella desulfatans | reverse complement strand
AGGGAGAGGATTTCACATGGATAAGTATATTGAAAAAGCCGCGGCGCTGATCGAGGCGTTGCCGTTCATTCAGCAGTTCCGCGGCGAGACCGTGGTCGTCAAGCTCGGCGGCAGCATCATGGAGAGCGAAGAGGGCTATAGCCGCATCATGCAGGACATCGCGTTCATGGAATGCATCGGCATGCGACCCGTGGTGGTGCATGGCGGTGGCAAAGCGATTTCGCGCTCGATGAAGGAGGCGAACATCGCGCCCAACTTCACGCATGGGTTGCGGGTGACGGACGCCGAGACGATTCTGGTCGTGGAGCGGGTGCTCAACCGCGAGGTGAACCCGCATCTGGTTGAGATCGTTCAGCGCTTTCATGGCAAGGCCCGCGGAATTCATGGCGAGGACATCCTCCGCGTCGAGAAAATGCTGGGCAACGATCCGGAAACGAACGAGCCGATCGACTGGGGCTTCGTGGGCAAGGTCGTTCATGTCGACACCGAGCCGATTCAGGCCTATCTGAACTCCGAGATCGTTCCGGTCATCACGCCGCTGGGCAAGGGGCCGGACGGGCGGTTGTACAACATCAACGCCGACGACGCGGCGACGGCGATCGCGTGCGAACTCAAAGCCCGCAAGTTGGTGTTTCTGACCGACGTGCCGGGGCTGCTGCGCGATCCGGAGGATCGGTCGACGTTGATTTCCTCGCTGCATCTGGGCGAGGTGGACGAGTTGATCGAGCGCGGCGTGATCGCGGGCGGCATGTTACCGAAAATCAAAGGCATGGTGGGCGCGGTCGAATCGGGCATCAAAAAAGCCCACATCATCGACGCGTCCATGCCGCATTCCCTCCTGTTGGAATTGTTCACGAGCGAGGGCGTGGGAACCGAAATCACGGAGTAATGAAATGAACACGGCAGAAATCGCTGAGTTGCAAAAAGAACATCTAATGCCGACCTACGCGCCGGGCATCGCGCTGGTGGAAGGAACCGGCTCGTTCGTATGGGACGCCGAGGGGAATGAATATCTCGACTTCGTGTCGGGCATCGCGGTCACCAACATCGGGCATTGTCATCCGAAAATGGTACGCGCCGTGCAGGATCAGGTTGAAACCCTGGTTCACGTCTCGAATCTGTACTTCAATGAAAAACAGCCGGTGCTCGCCCAATCGTTGGCGAAACATTCCGGCCTGCCGGGCGCGAAATGCTTCTTCTGCAACTCGGGCGCCGAGGCGAACGAGGGATTGATCAAGCTGGCGCGGCTGTGGGGGAGCGAGCATGGAAAATACGAGGTCGTCACCATGCGGCAGTCCTTCCACGGGCGGACGCTCGCGACGCTGACCGCGACCGGACAGGAAAAAGTGCAAACGGGCTTCGGTCCGTTGCCGGAAGGCTTCGCCTACGCGAACTTCAACGACATCGAGTCGGTGGAGGACGCGATCACCTCCAAAACCGCGGCGGTGTTGGTGGAGGCGCTTCAGGGCGAGGGCGGCGTGATTCCCGCGGATCCGGAGTTCCTCCCCGCGCTACGGAAGCTGTGCGATGAAAAAGGAATTCTATTGCTGTGCGACGAGGTGCAAGCGGGCATGGGCCGAACCGGTAAATGGTTCGGATTTCAGAACTACGACGTGGCGCCCGACGCGTTCGCGCTCGCGAAAGGGCTCGGCAACGGGTTCCCGATCGGCGCGATCGTCGCGGGCGAAAAGCTCGCGGACGTGTTCCAGCCGGGGCACCACGCCACCACCTTCGGCGGAACGCCGCTGGCGTGTTCCGCGGCCCAGGCGGTCGTGGACGTGATCGAGGAGGAGGGCCTGCTCGCCAACACCTTGATGATGGGCGCGCATTTCGTGGAAGGACTCTGCGAGATCGCGATGAAGCACAAGAAATGGATCTCCGGCGTGCGGGGGCTGGGGCTGTTGCTCGGTCTGGTGCTCGACGTGCCGGCCGCGCCGTTGCAGAAAAAATTGCAGGAAAAAGGCATGCTCTCGTTGGCGACGGCGGGTAATGTGCTTCGATTGCTACCCCCGCTGAACGTGAAGCAGGAAGAAATCGACCAGGCGCTCGCGTTGATCGCCGAGTCGTGCAAGGAGTTGCACGATGAAATGGCGGCCCAGTCGCCGAATCCCTGCGAATGCGGCATGGGGAAATAACGAATCGCGATGCCGAAGCTTTATGAATATTTCGGGCTGGTCGTCTTGTTCTATTCAAACGAGCACGAACCGGTGCGCGTTCATGGGCTTTACCACGGCCGAGAGTGTCGGGCGGATTTCACCATCGTGAACGGAAAGGTGGTCGATGTTCAATATCGATCCGTAAAGGGGCGTCGACCGTTAGAGGCCTCCCAGCTCGCGGACTTCAGGGCGGTGGTCGCCGCGTATTCGGATGAGATTGTGCGGAAGTGGGTTGACTACTTCGTGCTCCATAAAGCAATACAACCGGAACGAATCGATCGGAGGCTGAGATGAGTCTGAGCGACGGAGAAGAACTGAACGTGACCAACGCCCGTTGGGTTTCCGAGAACACGCTGGAAATCGAATTCAGTGACGGCTGTTTGAAATCCGTGGATTTCAAACCCTTTCTTGCTGGATCAGACCATGCCGAGATCCGGAAATATTTGGATGTCGAGCGGTTCAAAGGATTTGTAATTAGCTATGGAAACCTCGTCTGGAATGACTATGATCTCTGTTTTTCCATCGAGGCTCTGTATTCAGGCGATCTGCGCGCCGAAAACAAGCGCGACGAAATGGTTGCCGAGGGGCCGGCCGAATACGGAGCGGATTCAACGGTTGATTGAGTTTGAAACAAAGGAGACAAGAAAATGGCGTATGATTTAACTGGAATAGTAAAGCTCGTGCAGGACGCGCAAACGTTCGGCAGCGGATTCACCAAGCGCGAAGTGGTCGTGACGGTTGAAGACGGAAAATATCCGCAGGAAATCAGTCTGGAATTCGTTCAGGACAAGGTGAACTTGTTGGACAACGTGCAGCCGGGGCAGGAAGTGACCATTACCTTCGACATCCGCGGCCGCGAATACAACGGACGCTACTTCAACAATCTGCAGGGCTGGAAGATTCAAACCGGCGCGGCCGCGCCCGCGCCCGCCGCGGAAGACAAGCCGCCGGTGTCCGACAAGGACGTACCGGCCGACTTCGACGAATACGAAGACGATATTCCCTTCTAAACCGCGATGCGGAAAGAAGAGCTAGGTCGGTTGGTCGACGAGTTCGGGCGAACCTCCGACGCGACCTTTCAGCTCGATGAGTTGCTGGGCTTTCTCGATGAGCGGGCCGGGCAACAGGTCGACGAAGAAGAGGTGATGAAGCTCGCGGGCTCGTCGCCTTATCTATTCGAGTCGTGGGACGATCCGATGGTCACGCGCTACGTGCCGCGCCGCCGGTTTTTTCAGGGCGCGGAGTTTCTCGTCACGCCCTCGAAAGAAGAGCTCGCGGGCGGGTATCTGTTTCCCGGCCACCGCTTCTCGCCCTTCATCAACCGCGACGTGTTCCCCGCCGACGCGTGGCTGGTGATGGCCGACGGGTCCGCCCCGCTCGTCAAGCGCGTCGATCTGCCCATGGCCGCGGCGAAAAAATCGCTGCGCTTCTTCGGCGACGTCCAATCCCGCGAGTATCTGGTGAGCGACGATCCCGTGAACGAGAAGGCGGGCGCGAAGGTTTCCGTCTCCACCTACGATCTGCGCGACTTCTATCTCGCGACCGACTTCAAGCCGGGCGATTCGATTTTGTTCAAAACCTTGGATTGGATGCAGGGCGTCTATTCCATCGCCAAGTCCACCGGGCCCGAGCTTCCCGAGCGCGCGGCGGTCTGGACCTCGATGATGACCGCGGCGCACGCGCGCATGCAGGCCGAGCTGGGCGACAAGGCGGATTGCTACGAGCAGCTCGCGATCACGCTCTTGCTGGGCGTGGAGGCCGGGCATGGGGCGCTGTTGAGGGATCCGCCGGTGTCGTTGGAAGCGTTCGTGGAAGGGCTCGATAAGGTTGAGCTCGTCGCGGAAGGCGATCGCGCCGTTCTTCGGCGAACCGCGAAAAAATCCGCGCCCGCGGCGTCGCTCCTCGACGCGGTGTTCGTCAGGTTGGGCGTCACGGCCTTGGAGGTCGAAACGCGCGTGCTGGAGGCTTTGAAACAGGGGTCGAACGACCCCGATTTCGCGCTGGCCCTCGTCTGCGCTGGCCGTCCGTTGCTTTTCAAGTCGCCCGAAGATCAAGAGGAGTTTCACCGCCTATGGCTCGAGTTGTGGCGAAAGGTGGTTGATTCGGGGTCGCCGGAACGGTAGAAAGCCCGTCTCTTTTACACGGAAAGGAATAGAATCATGAAAGTCGTACTCGCGTATTCCGGTGGTCTTGACACCACCGTGTTGTTGACCTGGTTGCAGGAAAAATATAACGCCGAAGTCATCTGCTACTGCTCCAACGTGGGCCAGGAGGAGGAGCTCGACGGTCTCGAGGAAAAGGCGCTCAAACACGGCGCGGTCAAATGCTACGTCGACGACGTGCAGGAGGAGTTCGCGGCCGACTACATCTATCCGATCATGCAGGCCAACGCCATCTACGAAGGCACCTACCTGCTCGGCACCTCCATCGCCCGTCCGCTCATCGCGAAACGCATGATCGACATCGCGAACCTCGAAGGCGCGGAAGCCATCTGCCACGGCGCGACCGGCAAAGGCAACGACCAGGTTCGCTTCGAGCTCACCGCGTACGCGCTCAAGCCCGACATCAAGGTGATCGCCCCCTGGCGCATGCCGGAGGACTTCCCGTTCGAAGGCCGCCCCGACATGATCAAGTATCTGGAAGAGAAGGGCATCCCGACCACCGTTTCCGCGGCGAAGCCGTATTCGATGGACCGCAACATGCTGCACATCAGTTTCGAGGGCGGCATCCTCGAAGATCCGTGGAACGAGCCCGACGAGGACATGTGGTGCATGACCAAGCCGCTCAGCCAAGCCGCGGACGAAGCGGAGTACGTCGAGGTCGGCTTTGAAAAAGGCGTTCCGGTTTCCGTGAATGGCGAGAAGCTCGGCGCGGCCGCGTTGTTGAAAAAGCTCAACGCGATCGGTTGCGAGCACGCCGTTGGCCGTATCGACATCGTCGAGAACCGCTTCACCGGCATGAAGGACCGCGGCGTGTACGAAACGCCCGGCGGTACGATCCTGCACCACGCGCACCGCGCGCTGGAGTCGATCTGCATGGACCGCGAAGTGACGCACCTGCGCGACGGCTTCATTCCGAAGTACGCCGAGCTGGTCTACAACGGCTTCTGGTTCGCCCCCGAACGCGAGATGCTTCAGGCCGCGATCGCCCAGAGCCAGGAAACCGTCACCGGCGACGTCCGCGTCAAGCTCTACAAAGGCGGCGTGCACGTGTGCGGCCGCAAGTCGCCGTACTCGCTCTACAGCCCCGAACTCGTCAGCTTCGACGAGGCCGGCGGGTACGACCAGTCCGACGCGACCGGCTTCATCAAGCTCAACGCCCTGCGCCT
>JARFRL010000250.1 GCA_029287275.1 Pontiella desulfatans | reverse complement strand
AGCTCGAGGCCCTTGTGATAGCCCCTGATGGTAATATTGGCCAGTTCCGATCCATCGCACCGGTGATAGGTGATGCCGGAGGCGTTTTCGATCAGATATTTTTTTACTATGGATCGATCGGGAGATTCGCGATCCAGTCCCGCCGCCGGCCAATAGTCGGGGTTGAAATCGACGCCGACCATACGGGGAATATCAGCATCCCGCCAAACCTCGATCCCGCTCCGGAGCGGTGTGCCGAATATGTTTTTCATCAATTCAATGCAGGTTCCGCGACCTTCCTTTCCCAATTGGATGCCCGTGAAGGCATTGACCAGGAAAATATTCCGCGCGGAACTGTTGATGGCCCATTTAGAATCCTTCTGATCCTGCCGAATGGTCGGCGCGTAGGGAACAACGGCGTCTGCTTTTTGTTCCGGATACCAGACCACCAGACCATCAATCAAACTGGATCCATCCTGGAAAAAAAGCGGAACGGACTGCTCATCCATGTCTCGACCATAATAGGCGCAGATAACGGTGTTTTTTTCGGGATCAACCTTGTGCGGCCCCGGTTGAACAAAATCCCCCCGCAACGCGGTGCCCGGCGGAATAAAAACCGGTTTATCCAACCGATATTTTCCAGCCGGAAGATAGAGCGTGCCGCCGCCTTGATTGAACAGCTTTTTCATGGCCTGATTCAGCGAGCGGGAAACGTCCGACGCGCCGCTCCGGTCCAGCTTTTTCCCGGCCAGATCGTCCGCGTGCCAGCCGTGTATCACTTCGTCATGCGGATGGTTGATGGGTATCGTCCGCGGTTCGGCGGCGAAAACCGACGCGGCCGCGCAAAACAGAAAAAGTAAAACAAAACGAGTTATGTTCATGGGAAAAGGAGGTTACGCGATCAGGGGGGCGAGAAGTTTCATGGATTGTTTATATACCTCGAAACCGTCCGGACCGCCTTTCTCGAGGTTTACATATCCATTATAGCCATTGTCTTTCATGGCCTTGATGATCGCCGGCAAATCCACCAACCCGGTTCCGGGCACACAGGGCCCGCTTTTAACATCGCCCAACGTACCGGCCGACAAATCCTTGAAGTGAACGTGGGTTACCTGATCCTTGTTGTTCAGGTAGCCCCGCAGCGGATCTTCTCCATTGATAAAACTGTTTCCGGAGTCAAAACAAACCCGCATATCAGGAACCTGAGCGATGGCTTCCGAGAAATGGGCCGATGTTTTAAACGGAGCTTCCTCGCCGTTGTGCGTCTCTATCGTTACTTCGATCCCCGCCGCGTTCGCGAGCGGCATCGCCTCTTTCAAACTCTCTATCATCCATTTCCGATTGGTAGCCGAAGGATTGCCGCTGGCTTTGCCGCCCTGATTCAGCATGATGCGGTTCGACCCCAGAACATGAGCGGTTTCCAACCGTTGCTTAAACTGCTCAATGCCGACCGCGCGTACCGCCGCGTCCGGCGACTCCATTTGAGAAACGCCCATGGTATAACATATATTTTTCAGGCCATGGTCGTCGGTTATTTTCCTGATCTCCGCCCACGACTTGTTGTATCCGGCGCCAATAAAGTCAAGTCCTTCAAGACCCAGCTCTTTTGTTCGACGGCATACCTCGACAATATCCATTTCCTCTTTCGTCCACGGACAGTTCATCAACGTATAGATATACATGGAAAACTGGATGTTTCCTTTTTTCTCCTTCGCGGCGAAAAGGGAAGTCGGTGCCCCGAGGGCCGCCGTCGCGCAAGCCAGCGCGGTTCCCGCGCGGGTATTGAATGCTCGGCGCGACACGTTTTTTTCTGTTTTCATCAATTTCACCTTTGTCGGTTTAATCGTGGTTGTATTCATTGAACATGCGAATTCGCCATCATCTAACTTGAGGGCGTCAGGGTGATCTTAATATTCCGATATTCCATTTGGCCGCGATCCGCTTCCAACCCGATGGGGCCCTTGGGCGGTAGTTCTTTATCGAATGCCAGCAGCTCGCCGTTGCAGGTGCAGGTCGCCGCGCGTCCTTTGACGACAACCTCAATCTGATTCCAATCCTGTGGCTTATACTTCTTCAGTTCCTTATACGGCCCGGCCACCAGATAATCCCGGCACTGCAACTGAGGTCCGCGGATATAAATCCCGCTATCCGCGTTGACGCCGGCGCGAAATTCCAGCTTGAGCACGAAATCCTCGCCGAACGCTTCCGTTGTCCATATTTTCTGGATTCCTTCGCCGGGATTAACCGTGAAGATTCCGTCGTTAACCGAATACCGCTTATCCGTGCTTTCCGTTTTCCCAGTAAAAGCCTCTGAATCTTTATAGGTCCACCCGGTCAAGTCCGTTCCATTAAACAGCGAAAGGCTTGGCCGCGCGCCAGCAGATCCGTTCGGGGCTTCGCCATATTCCCAGCCCTTTCTTACGGGCTCCTTAATGAAGGCGTTGAGCGCGGGGTCGGCCATGGTCATCGTTTCAGGATCATAGACCACCTTTTTCCGGCTACGCATCGCGATCACACCCAGCATAACCACCTCGGTCAAGGACGCGGCGTAATCAAAATTGGACCCGCACTTAGGAATATCCCCCTGAATCGCCGCGATAATTTCCGCGACCGGGTTCCCCACCGGCCGCGGCGTCGTCTTGGCCGGCAGATCTCGGCTGATTTCTTCCCAATCATTCATCATGCGCGGTTTGGTTGGCTTCATGCCCGGCGAGAAAATAGTGTTTTTAGAGCCAACCAACATGCAGCCGCCTTTGGCTAGTTCCTTTTTTTCTTCGGCGGAAGACGAGAGAATGGATTCCGGAAACTTAGGCAGCTTTCCGCCTTCGTACCAAAAGACCTTCACGGAGGGCCGGTTAGCCTCGGCGGGAAATTCATAGACCACGGTGGCGGCCTCTGAGTTGAGCGGCTTGCCATCAAATTCACTTCGAAAATCGATGGAGTCGTCCCGATAGACGGCGGTTGGATAGCCCAGTCCCATGACATACACGGGGATGTCCAAGGTATGACAGCCCACATCGCCGAGGACGCCCGTTCCGTAGTCCCAGTGCCAACGCCAACCCTTGGGGCAATACGTTTCATTGTAAGGGCGCTCCGCGCAGGGGCCTTGCCACAGATCCCAATCGAGGGTTGCCGGAACCACTTGCGCCGGAAAGCTTATTTTTTCATTGATATTGTTTTTGGCCGAACGTCCGCTCCAAGCGTGTACCTCGCGCACGTCTCCGGCGAGGCCGGCATCGTACCAATCTTTAATCAAGCGCATGCCTTCGTAATTGTGGCCTTGATTTCCCATGACGGTCTGAACGCCAAACTTTTCGGCCGCTTCCCGCAGGGCGCGCGCCTGCCAGATATTATGGGTCAGCGGCTTTTGCGTATGCACCGCGATGCCGCGCTCCATCGCCGCGTAGGTCGCCGCGAAATGGGTATGGTCCGGCGTGCTGACGATGACGAGATCAAGTTCCTGATGGTGGGCGTCGATGAGCTTACGAAAATCTTTGAAGCGTTTCGCGTTTGGAAAGGCGTTGAAACCGAGCGCGCCCGAGACGTCGTCCACATCAGCAATGGCCACCACATTATGTTTTTTACAGTCACCAAAGGCGGTTTTGGCGATGCCACCGCCACCGATCATGGCAATATTCAGTTTCGCGTTCGCGGGTTTTTCCGACTGACCAATCGCAAATCCTGGTAATGCCAGCGATCCGGCTCCCAGCATGCCCAGTTTGACGTGGTCCCTGCGCGTCAGCTTTAAATCCTGGTGGTTCATACCATTTCTCCCCTGATGAGTTCATGCCGGGTTTCGGCCGCGTGTCGCTTATAATTCAACGAAGTGCTCCAGCGGCATCGGCTCTTCGAATTCCTTGATCTCCAGATCGCGGAAGAAAATCTCGGCATACTCCGCCTGCAGGCCGATTCCCCCTGCGCTCGAACTGATATCGGTAATCAAATTCACGATTTCGCCATTCAGTTTATGAATGGCAAACCGGTCGGCCATCACGATGATCTCGCACTGATTCCAATCAAGCGCGGCTTCCGGAATCGTTTCAATCGGACGCGGCAGCCAGCCGCCTTTCAACCGATTGGTTATCGCGCGGCCGCCTTCCGCCGGAGAGAGGAAGGTGTTGCTTTGGTCGTCGGCCGCGTACCAAGTGAAGGTGTTTCCGCCGCGGAGCACCGCCCCTGTGTTGTCGCGGTTTCCTTTATGATCATACTTCAGCTGAAACTCTATGCTTTTGGGCCAAACGGTTTCATGCGTTACATGATAAAAGCAGCCTGAGTTTAGATTTAATTCCTGAGGGCAATTGACGCTCTTGTTTCCCCACTTGTACTGAAAGCGGAATATATAGTTCGTATAGCTCCGGTCGGTAAAAAGCACACCGCAGGTTCGCCGATCATCAGGCTTCGCGTTCGCGTCAAACCCCGCCGGAACCCCCTTGAAAACATGGATGATGCCATCTTCCGCCGCGAAAACTTTTTTCTTCAGCTCCGGCTCGTCATCCTTTCGCAACCGGATGTGCCAACCCTCGAAATTTTCGCCGTTAAAGATCGCGGAGAAACCGTCAGCAGCATGCGACAAGCTTGTAATCATCAAGAACGACGCCATCCAGAAATTAAATAGTGCGCGATCCCTTTTCATAAACATTGACTCCCTCGCGTCACTCCTGATCCGCCTGCTTTTTCACAAACCATACTTCGGTTTTATATCCTCGAGAAGATTTCCACCAGCTCATCCAATCGGCCCGCACGAAGTGCTATCGAGGCTATGGTCCGTGCCGCCTTCCACCATACCCCAACCCTGCCTGTCGCGAATTATCTAGACCATAAAAGCCGCTAAATCATGGCATTAGAGCTTTAAGCAATGCATGCGAAACGAATACCCATTAAAAAAACCGTATATACCACCGCACCAAGAACGCTTTAAAAAAATGGCCGTTTGGTTAAAGTACGAGCTCAACTATAAAAATCTGACAGATGAATGAAAGGGCGATTAAAAAACAAGTTTATTGCTATCTACTTTCAGAATGCATCAAAAACCTACTCCAGAACTTGGGAATAGTATTCGCGTCGGATCCAAGCTCAAAAATCCACCAGCACTCCACAAAATCCGAAAAATCAAATCCGCCCTCACCCATGCATGAATAATGGGCGTCCCAGTCGCCAATCAGTCGGTCGGCTTCGGTCCAGTAGCGACGCGCCACCGTATTTGGATTGCTATCGCTCTTGGCCTGCTCCCGAAGAACGGCATGGGCCGCGATGTCCGCGTCATCGGTTTCATAATCCGCGGTTTTATTTTTATCGACCTTGTCGCCCGGCTCTATCGCATCGTCGCGGTCGTAGTTTCCGTCATCGATTTTAAAATAGGTGGCGGCCTCTCGCACATAAGCAAGATCCGCTTTGGTGGTCTCCTTCTGGTTCCACCAGCTGTGCTGAAC
>JARFRL010000216.1 GCA_029287275.1 Pontiella desulfatans | reverse complement strand
CATCGCGTTCATGAAAAACCTGGCGCTGATGGGCGCGTTGCTCATGCTCATCGCCCGCGGGTCCGGCCCGATGAGCGTCGACAAAGCGGACTAGTCGAGATACGAGCAGCAGTAATCGGCGTGCTCTTTCACCACCAGCTTGAAGTTCGAGTTGGCGGGCACGTCGAACGACTCTCCGGTTTTGAAGGTCTTCCAATGGGTGGAGCCCGGCAGTTGAACATCCATTTCGCCGCCGATGATTTCCATCACTTCGGCCGCGGCCGTATCGAACGAGTAATCGCCCGCGAGCATGAAGCCCAGCGTCTGCTTGGTTCCATCCGCGAACTGGACCGTCCGGCTCGTCACCTTGCCGTCGAAATAAACGTTCGCCTCGCGAACCACCGTAACGTTGTAGAATTCAGACATCCTGTTTTCCTTTCTTTAAATTGAGCGGATCATCTTGCCGCGTCGCCCGCGCCAACACAAGACCGGCCTATCCGTAGCGATGGGTTTCCATCTCGCTATAGAGGTGCTCCATGACGCGCAGGTAGAGCAGTTTTCCCAAGTGGGCGTCTTCGATGCCCGCGTCGATGTTCGGGTTGTCGTTCACCTCGATGACGTGGAACCGGTCGACGGTCTGCTTGATATCGACTCCGTAGAATCCCTTGCCGATCAGCGCCGAAACCTTGACCGCCAGTTTGACGGCTTCCGCGGGGGCCTGCTCGATGGCCATGGTGGAGAATCCGCCCGAGCGGCGCGAGCCGGTGGCGGAATGGTTGTAGATCTGCCAATGGCCCTTTGACATGAAATACTTGCAGGCGAAAAGCGGGCGCCCGCCCAACACGCCGATCCGCCAGTCAAAATCGGTGAACATGAATTCCTGCGCCAACACGAGCACGGAGGAGCGGAACAGTTTTTTCGACGCGGCTTCCAGCTCGGCGCGGTCGGCCACTTTATAGATGCCCCGCGAGAACGATCCGTCCGGAATCTTCAGCACGAACGGGAAGCCGAGCTCCTCGATCGCGGCGTCGAGCGCCGCCGGATCGTCGCGGTAGAGAACGCGGGCGCGCGGAGCGGCCACCTCGTTTTCGCGTAGCAGTTCGGTCAGATAGACCTTGTTGGCGCACCGAACGATGGAGTTGGGGTCGTCGATCACCGGGATGTTCAGATGCTCCGCCTTTTGCGCGAACTGGTAGGTATGGTGGTCCACGGCCGTGGTCTCGCGAATGAACAACCCGTCGTATTCCGTCAGGCGCGGATAGTCGCGCTTGGCGATGAGATCCACATTGATTCCGATCTGACGGCCAGCCACCACGAAACGCTCCAGCGCCTTGCGGTTGCTGGGCGGAAGCTGCTCGCGCGGATCGGCGAGGATCGCCAGATCGAAGGCATAGGTCCTGCGGCGGCGCGGGCGCTTCCAGACGTTGTCGCTGAATTGGTCGAGCGCCGCGGCGAACTCGTCCTGTTCCCCCTCCTCCAACTGATGGATCGAAAGGGATTTCACTTCCTCGATCGCCCAGGTTCGGTCGATCCGCTTGAACCCGATCTGGAGGATCGGGCACGGGAAAAGATCGAACAACTGCCGGGCGATTCCCTGAAGCTCCTCGACCGACGTCGTTCCGAAGAAGGCGCGCAGACGGTACGACTCCACGTCCAACCGCCCAAGCTTGGCGTTGTCGCGTCGCAGCATTTTTTCCAGCGAGGCCAGCCCGAGGCCGTACATGCGCCGCTTGCTCAGGTCGTTGATCGTCCGGACGGTGGGCAGCACGCGGTCGCCGCGCGCCTCGGCCAACAGGGAACAGTAGTAGCCGCGGCCCAGATACTTGTAGTCGCGGCAGAGGTTGATCACCCGCGCCGGGAGTTCCGGCGACGGATCCAGACCAAGGAAGTCCTTGGCGGTGATCAGGTTTTCGCAGGGATAAAACGGCTCCCAATCCTCGAGCCGTTCGACGACGATATAGGGGCTGCTCATCGCGGCGAGTCCAGCTGCTTGAGATAGACCGTGCCATGGGCCCCGTCCTCGTAGTAGCCGGGCAAAATCCGCACGGCCTCGAACCCCAGCTTTTCATAGAGCCGGATGGCGGGCGTGTTGCCCATGCGCGCCTCAAGCCGCAGGCGGTCGCACCCTCGCCGGCGCGCCTCGCGTTCCGCCCGGCGCAGCATGCCCTGCCCGATTCCCATGCCGCGCGCGTTTTCCGACACGGCGATCGAATAGATTCGCGCCACCTTCGCGTTGCTTCGGAAAAGCACCACGATGCCGCCGACCAGCTCGCCGCGCAGATAGGCCGCGGCGCAATAAGCGCTGGGTGAGCGCAGGAGGTTACGCAGGTTTCGGCGGCTGCTCCGGTCGGAGGGGAAACTCGCTTCCTCGAGATCCAACAGATCTTCGATTCGATTCAGGCCGACGCGGCGGTAGACCGCGGCGGGCTTCAAGGTTGGGCTCATGCATTCCTAAAGTTGGAGATTCAAGCCGCTATATAGCTCCAACCCGCGCCGCTGTATACACAATAATCCGCGTTTTAAAACGTGTTGAAACCGGCTCGGTGTTCAGGCCGGATCAGCCGCTTAACGGGCGTGCGAGGATCGCCGGTGCTCGCGAATCAGGTCCCGCCCGAAATCGCCGTCGAAATCGCGCCAAACCGAATGAATATGGTTGGCTCCGTTTCGCGAGTTGTCGAATTCGATCAGGAAGGACTTCCCTTGAACGCGGT
>JARFRL010000183.1 GCA_029287275.1 Pontiella desulfatans | reverse complement strand
GGGTTCCTTGTTCGAAATTCAGTCCGATTCCGCGGCGTCGACCGGAAGCGCGCCGTTCATCGTGAGCTGGAACGCGGTCGAAGGCCGCGTCTATTCCGTGCGGGCGAGCGAAAACATCGCCGTGCTTCCCTTCAGCGATCTGTCCGGCGATCTGCTTTACCCCGCGAACAGCTACACCACCAGTGTTGGCGCCGCGGAGGCCGGCAAGTTTTATCGGGTGGATGTCAGGTTGGAAAACTAGTTTCCAAGCTCTGGAATCTCGACCTGCTCGACGGGGCAGTCCTCGATCGCGGCCAAGAAAAGGCGGCCGTACCACTGATTCGAAATCCGGCTGTCGAGCACCGTGACGGTGCCGCGGTCGTTCTCGCTTCGGATCAGGCGGCCGACGCCTTGGCGGAATTTCAGCACCGCCTCGGGCAGGGAATATTCCTTGAACGGATTTCCGCCGCGCGCCTCGATGGCCTCGAACCGCGCTTCGATCAGCGGATGGTCCGGAACCGCGAACGGCAGCCGCGTGATGATCACGTTGCTCAGCGCCTCGCCGCGCACGTCGACGCCCATCCAAAACCGGTCGAGGCCGAACAGCACGGCCGCGTCGTGACCGCGGAATTTTTCGAGCATGCGTTTGGGCGGCATGCCGGTGCCTTGCACGAGAAACTCGTAGCCTTCCAGCTCGAAGTCGAACCGCAGCTCGTCCGCGACCTTGCGCATGAACCGCGCGTTGGTGAACAGCACGAAGGCGCGGCCGCGGCTTTCGTTCACGAAATGCCGGATCGCGACGGACGCCTTGTCCTCGAAATCGTTCGCCGCGGGCGGCGGCATGTTGACCGGCAGCTGGACGGTCATTTGGCGGGCGTAGTCGAAGGGCGAGCCGACCCGCAGCTCCTGGCACTCCTCCGCGCCGACGCGGTGGCGGAAGTAATCCAGGTTGTCGCCGACGGCCAGCGTCGCGCTGGTCATCACCACGCACGGGATTTCATCGAACAACACCTCGCGTAGAATCGGCGCCACGTCGATCGGCGCGGAATACAGCACCGGAAGGCGTCGGCGGCCCTGAACCTCGACCCAATAGACGTGCCCCTCCAGCGACTGGCGCAGGAACGACTCCACCACGTCGCGCAGTTCCAAGCCGCGGTTGCGAAGCGATTTGATCTCGGACTGCAGATCCTCGTTGTCGGTGGTTTGCGTGACGGATTTGAGGTGCCCGCACAGGTTGGTTATTTTCAGCGCGAGATCGGTCTCGATGGGCGGCGGTTCGAACACCCGTTGCTGCGCTTTCGCGGCGCCGAGTTTGAAGTGGGTTTTCACCGCCTCGAACAGCGCGTCGGCCGCGTCGCGGACCTGATCGACCATGAACGCGCCTTTGCCGTCCTTGAGCGTGGCGAGAATGCCGCGGCGCTTTTCGCCGTGGAGCCGCCGGCACCAGTATTCGATTTGGTAAAGCGAGAGGCGAATGCCCAGGTGGGACGACGCGACCTGTTCCATCTGGTGCGCCTCGTCGAAGATGACGTAGCCGTAGGGCGGCAGCATCGCGGCGCCTTCGGCCCGCAGCGCGAGCTCGGAGAAGAAGAGCGAGTGGTTCACCACCAGCACCCGCGCGTCCATCATGTCCTGGCGCGCGTTGATGTAGTAGCACTCCTTGTAAAACGGGCAGCGCTTGCCGGTGCAGTTTCCGTGTTCCGCGCAGATGGTTCCCCACACCTCGTGGTCGGGCTGCTCCTCGAGTTCCTGCAGGCTTCCGTCGCCGAGTTTTCGGGCCTGGGCGAGCGCGTGGATATCGTCGAGTTGTTGCTCCCGCTCCGCGTCGAACAGATCGCCGCTGGTTCGTCGCGCCCGTTGGAGGCGCAGCAGGCACAGGTAGTTCGAGCGTCCTTTCACCATCACGGCCTTGAAGTCGCGGCCGAGCGCCTCGCGCACGAACGGGATGTCCTTGTGCATCAGCTGCTCTTGCAGGGTGATGGTGTAGGTCGTGATGACGCAGCGCGTGTCGTTCTCGAGCGCGGTGAGAATCTGGGGAACGAGGTAGGCGAAACTCTTGCCGACGCCCGTTCCCGCCTCGACCGCGAGATGATGGCCGAACGCGCCCGCGTCGGCCACCGCCCGCGCCATTTTCTGCTGTTGCGGTCGAAGCTCGAAATCGATCCCGCCCGCGAGGCAATGCTGCTCGAACAGCCCGCCCGGCTCGAAGAACTCGTCGGTGATTTTCGCGGCTTGGGGCGTCGGCGCTGGGTCGAGGGAAATCATTGGCGGATCAGGTCCGAAACGAACCGCCGAGCGAGCGAATGAATCGCGCCGGGGATGGTCGCCTCGCGCGCGACGACGTCGGGAACGAGGGCGTGTTGTTCCAACGCGTCCGCGGTCGGCGCGCCAATGACGACGATGGTTTTTTCCGAGAGCGACTCGACGCCCCATTGCGCGATGAACGACTCGACGCCGGACGCGCTCGCGAAGAACACCGCGTCGAATTCCGGCAACTCGTCGTG
>JARFRL010000182.1 GCA_029287275.1 Pontiella desulfatans | reverse complement strand
CACGTCGGGTTCGGCCTGCAACGCCGCGACGATCTCCGCGAGCTCCGGCGTGTTCACGCCCATCGACTCCATCAATTCCTGCCCGCGGTTGAGAATTTCGCCAAAGCCGGGAAAGTCGTGATTCCGCAAACAAGCGACCGCCTCCACCACGCCCGCGTCGATCTCGGCGTGGATCCGATCAAATTCCGTCGGGTCCGCGGCTCGCGCCTGCTCGACCGTTTGGATCACTTCCGGCGTCGGGGTTTTGTAGCCGCAATACACCGCGGTCAACGGCACGGAGATCGCGACCGGATCGAACGAAGGCGCCGTGGTGTAGCCCACGATTCCCCCGAAAACGGCCGCCGCGAGATCGGCGCCGGATCCGCGCCCCTGCACGGCGCGCACCGTCTCGAGCGATTGCTTGAACAGCGCGTTTTTCGGAGGCTCCTCCCCGGCCATGGTCCAATCCATCAGCGCGGCGTGCGTCGCGACGGTCACCGCGGCGGAGGAGCCGAAGCCGATGTCCGCGGAGAAGTCGGATTCGATCTTCAACTTGAACCCGCCCGGAAGACGCGGGCGCTGTTGCTGAATCGCTTGAAGCACGAATGTGAACGAGGGATGCTCGACCAGTTCGTCCAACGGCGCTTTGTAGCTCCCCAGGTTGGAAATGATTTCGACGGTTTCGTCCGCGGTTTCGAAGAGCTCGACGGTGATCCGCCGATTGATCGCGGCGACCAGCGAGCGGTGGCCGTGAAGCACGGCGTGCTCGCCGAGCAGCATCAGGCTGCCGGGCGCGGAGGTGGTGATGGCGGCGGCTTCGGCCATGACGGGTTAGACGATGCGGGTTCCGAGCGGATCGCCGCGGACGGGCGAAACCTCGTAGCCATACTTCGCGCAAAGCGCGGTGGGTTGCTCGGCGGCGAAGACGAGCACGACCCCGCCTTTTTCGCCCGCGATGGAGCCGGCGCCGCAGATTTTCGCGGAACCGCCCCACGCCTCGATCTCCGCGATGAAGCGCCGCACGGTCGCGGGCACGACGCCGATCGCGGTGAGCAAACGATTGTTCTCGCGAACCAACCAGTGAATCTTCTGCTGGTTATTGGTTCGGATCGCGTCTTCGAAGGCGTTGGTGACGCCCTCGAACTCGGACCAGATCGCGCTGTTTTGGAACCCGCGTTCGACCTCCATCACGCACTCGCCGGTGGTGGTTTCGGGAACGCCGGTTTGGACCATGTACATCTTGGCCCGCGGCAGCGACATGGGCGCGGCGGCGCCGTTCTGGAAACGGACGCAGCCCCCGTGCAACGAGATGTAGGAGTCCACGCCGCTAGGCTTGCCGTGCTGGAGTTTCTCGGCCTCTTGGCTGTATTCGTAATACCAGTCCGGTTTGAAATCAACGCGCAGGAAGTGGCCCATCGCCCGGATCTCGCTCAAAACCGTCGCGGCGGACGAACCCATGCCGCAGCCCACCGGAATGCTGGACCGCAGCTTCATCACCAGTCCGGAGTCGAGCGTGCGATGCAAGCCGTCCAAGGTGTTGATGAACGCGAAGCGGAACAGGTCGACGGGCGCGGCCAGCACGTAGCCGATGCCGATCTCGCCTTTTTGGAACTCGTGGTATTTGCGCTCGACGCGGCGTTTGAAGTCGCGCAGCGCGAGCAAGGTGAACGGTTCGGCGTCGGAAACGCCGGGCAGATCGAAGGAGATCCGATCGTCGTCGCGCGGCGTGAGCTCGAAGACGGCGCTGCGGTCGATCGCCATGGCGATCGCGGGCTTGCCGTAGACCACGGCGTGCTCTCCGCTGAGAATCAATTTTCCTGGCGCGACCGCTTTCATTTCCTATTCCACCAACGATTCATACTCGCGTTTGTGCTGACTGATGCCCGAGAACCGGAACGGCCCGGTTTTGTATTGCGGGAAAACATATTCCCCGCCATCGGTCGGCACGCCGTAATTAAAGATGTCTTCGTATTGTTGATACGTCAGTTCCACGCGGTTCTCCAGCAAATTCCGGTGCTGATCGGCGTACAGAACAGCGCGGTAGCCGGGCTGGATCACGCCGCTGAAAAACTCGCCCACGCAGCCGGATCCATAGCTGTAGAGCCCGACGCGCTTGCCCGCCAAATCCTCCTCCGCGGTGTCGAGCAGCGAGGTCAGCCCCACGTACATCGAAGCCGAATAGCAGTTGCCCGTGATCCGGCTGTAGCCGAGCGACTCCTCCAACAGGGCGCGCAGCGCGGCCTTGTCGACGTCGATCTTGAACTTGCGGCAGAGTTTCTGATGGGCCTTCTCGGCCATTTTGGTGAACGGGATGTGATAACAGAACCGATCGAAATCCGCGAGCGAGCGGCCGCTCAGCTCGGCGTATTGCTTCCACGATTCGATCAGCGCGTGGATGTAGACCATGGTGGAGTATTTGCCGTCGACCAGCGCTTCGGAGCGATAGTTGGGCCGCCAGAAATCCATCACGTCCTCGGTGTGGTAGCCGCTCTCGGGATCAATGGTCATGATCCGCGGATCGGCGGAAATCAGGATCGCGACGGCGCCGCAGCCCTGCGTCGCCTCGCCGGGGCTGCCGAGTTCGTAGCGGGCGATGTCGGACGCGATCACCAGCGCCTTTTTGGTGGGGTTGCGCGCCACGAAGCCGATCGCGAGTTGAATGCCCGCGGTGCCGCTGTAGCAGGCCTGCTTCAGCTCCACCGTCCGGCAGCGCGGCGACATTTCCAACAGCCCGTGCACGTAGACGCCCGCGGCCTTGGATTGGTCGATCCCGCTCTCCGTCGCGAAAAGCAACAGTTCAACGTCGTCCAACTCGCCGTCCAGCATCAGCGGATACGCCGCGCTCGCGGCGAGCGTCACCACGTCCTCGTCCGGCGCGGGAATGCCCATCTTCTCCTGGCCGATGCCAACGTAATATTTGTCCGGCTCCACCGAGCGGGCCTCGGCCAGGGTTTTCAGATCCACGTAGTAGTGGGAGGTGTGAAAGCTAAGCCGATCAATGCCAATATTCATCAAGAATCAATTCCTCTCTACCCTTCAAATCACCCAGATCGCCCGCGCCCAGCAGAAACATGGCCGTGGTGAACTCGCGCTTGAGCCGCCGGATCACGGTTCGCACCGCGGCGGCCGAATCGCGGGCCGGATCCAGGAAAGGCCGCGCCATGCCGCAAAGCGACGCGCCCAGAATCAGGCTTTTAACCATGTCGATCCCGTTTCGCACGCCGCCGGAGGCGATCAATTCCACCTCGTGGCGATAGGGTTTCATTTTCCGCAGCGCCACGGGCGTCGGGATGCCCCAGTCGCCGAACAGCTCGCCCAGCGAGGGATCGTCGCCGCGGCGGCTCTCGACCATGCTCCAAGAGGTGCCGCCGGTTCCCGCCACGTCGATGTGTTTGACGCCCGCGGCCAATAGGTGCTCGACGTCCTCCGGCGAAATGCCCGCGCCGACTTCCTTCACGATGACGGGCTCCTTGAGCGTTTGAACGATCGTCGCGATCTTGTCGCGCAGGTGGGAAAAGTCGGTATCGCCCTCGGGCTGCACCGCTTCCTGCAACGGATTCAAATGGAGATAAAGCGCGTCCGCGTCGAGCACCTTGACCGCGGCCTCGCAGTCGGCGAAACCGAGGTGGTAGTTCAGCTGCACCGCGCCAAGGTTGCCGATCAGCGGGACGGTCGGCGCGAGCTCGCGCAACCTGAAGCTTTCCGCCGCGGCGTCGTCGGAAAGAAACACGCGTTGCGAGCCGACCGCGAGGGCCACGCCCTCCGCCTCGGCCGCGACCGCGAGGTTGCGGTTGATCTTCACCAATTCCTCGTCCGCCCCGCCCGTCATCGAGGAAATCAACAGCGGAAAACTCAGCTTCTTCCCCAAAAAAATCGTCGAGGGATTCACGTCGGACAGATTAAGCTCCGGCAACGCGCGGTGCGTCAGGCGGATTTGGTCGAAATAGTGCCGGCGCCGATCAACCGCTCCGTCTTCGGAAACGATATGGATGTGGTCCAGCTTGCGCTTGTTTATTTGAGTCATAATGGACGGGACTTTATACCGTTACCGCGGCCGTTGGAAACCCTAAAACCCGCGCATGGGCCCCACCCAAACGCTTACCAAATCTCCGTGTTTCGCCCGCGCCCCGCCCGACCAAGGAGGCTATTAACCGCGAAAGAACGCATGGAATGCGAGAAAACTTCGGAGGGACGGAATAGTTCCATTCCCCGCGGTAACGACAGAGACGGGTAGCAACGAATCGTTAACACAGGACCATTGGATGTCAGGACCATTCCGCTCGGACGGGAAATCCTAATTAACCGCGAAAGAACGCATGGAACGCGAGAAAACTTCGGAGGGACGGAATGGTTGAATGACGGAATAGTTCCATTCCCCGCGGCAGCGACAGGGACGAGTCGCAACGAATGTAGGAAAAACAACGAATCGTTAGCACAGGACCATTCCATCCAGACGGGAAGACCTATTCGTTGTTTTTCCTGCATTCGCTGCCAATAAACATTCCGCGCGGACGGGAAAACCTAACTAACCGCGAAAGAACGCATGGAACGCGAGAAAACCATCGTTAGGACGGAACAATTGAATGACGTGACAGTGGGGTCAGCTTGGAATGGCACTAAGTTAAGCTGTTTTGGCACGGTATTTCCCCCTATGCGGAACAGTGGGGTCAGCCTGACAGTGGGGTCAGCCTGACAGTGGGGTCAGCCTGTGATTTTTAGAATTTCTTGTTTAAACACATCCCATTC
>JARFRL010000180.1 GCA_029287275.1 Pontiella desulfatans | reverse complement strand
TCGGTCAGAGCGACGATGCCGGGCAGCTGCTTGCCTTCCATGAATTCCAAGGACGCGCCGCCTCCGGTGGAAACGTGGCTCATCTGGTCGGCCACGCCGGACAGGTTGACCGCCGCGACGGAATCGCCACCGCCGATGATGCTGATGCTGTCGGACTTGGCGACCGCTTCGCAAACCGAGAACGTGCCCGCGGCGAACGGCGCCATTTCGAAGCAGCCCATCGGACCGTTCCAAACAACCGTTTTCGCGCCGGCTACCGCGTCGCAGTAGAGTTCGATGGTTTTCGGACCGATGTCCAGCGCCATCCAACCGTCTTCAACGCTATCGCCCACGACTTTCACATTGGCTTCGGCGGAGAACGCGTCGGCGACGGTGTTGTCGATCGGAAGCAGGAGCTTGACGCCCTTCTCTTCGGCCTGTTTCAGGATCTGGCCCGCGAGTTCAACCTTGTCGTCTTCCACGAGGGATCCACCGATGGCCTTGCCCTGCGCCTTGTAGAAGGTGTAGGCCATGCCGCCGCCGATCAGAATCGCGTCGCATTTGTCCATGAGGTTGATGACGACATCGATCTTGCCGGAAATCTTCGCGCCGCCGATGATGGCGACGAACGGTTTGACCGGATTTTCGAGCGCTTTGCCGAGATATTCGATTTCCTTTTCGAGCAGGAAGCCGGCGGCGCACTGGTCGATGTATTTGGTGACGACGGCCATGGAGGCGTGCGCGCGGTGCGCGGTGCCGAAGGCGTCGGACACATAAACATCCCCGAAGGACGCGAGTTCCTTCGCGAAGGCGTCCTGCTCTTCCGCGGAGCAGCCTTTGCCTTCTTCTTCCTTGTAGAAGCGCACGTTCTCGAGCACGAGGATTTCGCCGGCTTTCAACGCGTCGACCAGCGTTTTGACTTCCGGTCCGATCACGTCGGGCGCGAGCGTCACGTTGGCGTCGACCAGCTCGGCCAGGCGATCGGCGGCGGGCTTGAGGGTGAACTCCATGTTCTTTTCGCCTTTCGGCCGGCCGCAGTGGCTCATCAGGATCAGCGAGCCGCCGTTTTCGAGAACATGGTTAATGGACGGCAGCGCCGCGGTGATGCGGGTGTCGTCGCCCACGACGCCGTCTTTGACCGGCACGTTGAAGTCCACGCGCATCAGCACGCGTTTGCCCTGAACGTCCAGATCCTTGATCGTCAGTTTATTCATGAGTAACTCCTTTATTGGTTAATCGTTCGGTAAAATAAGCCGTTGACTATAAGCATATCGAAAAGCGAGTCAAACGAAACAAAGCTATTGTCCCGCCACGCGAATCCTATATCCTACGCACGAACAAACCTCGAGGACCAAGAATGAATCTAGCCGCCGCGACCGACCGAATCGAAACCACTCTGTTGAACCTCGAAAAAGCCGTCGGCGAGCCCGTTTTCGACGAATGGGCCGTCGTGGAAAAAACAGCCGCCGGCTGGAAATTGATTGAATACGGCGGCGCGCGCAAAGAGGCGTTCCTCGCGGAATTCAACACCGACATCGCGGCGCTGAAAGAAACGCTGGATCCCAACAACATTCAGGTTGGCGAGTTCGCGTTCTCGCACGAAGGCTTCGGCTCGGGCTTCGACGCGCACATGTGCGTCGGCGGAAATTGCCTGGTGCTGTTCAACAACACCGCGAAAAGCACCGGCGAAATCACCGCCAACCCGAAGTGGACCACCGCGCAGGCG
>JARFRL010000177.1 GCA_029287275.1 Pontiella desulfatans | reverse complement strand
ACGGAGTCATCGCGAAGGGGTCGAAGCGCAGGGAAACGTTACCCAGGTCGAGCGCCGCGGCGGTCGGCTCGGAAGACGCGGTCGCGCCCATGTAAACGCCCTGTTCGAAATCGAAGGCTTCGTGCACGAGCGGCATGACGCTGGTGCGCTTACCACCGAACACGAAGATATCGATCGGAACACCGGCCGGATCTTCCCAATCTTCGCAGATGACCGGGCAAAGCTCGGCGCGAGCGGTGAAACGGCTGTTCGGGTGCGCGCCCTTTTCGCCGTCAGCCTGTTTCCAGGGATTGTTTTTCCAATCGGTTCCGCCGCCGTTGGGGCAGTCATAACCCATGTCTTCCCACCAAACGTCTTTGTCTTCAGTAACGACCACGTTGGTGAAGATGGCGTCGCGCGAGCAACTCTCGAGAGCCATTGGGTTGGAATCTTCAGACGTTCCCGGCGCGACGCCGAAGAAGCCCGCTTCCGGGTTGATGGCGTAGAGACGGCCGTCGGCGCCGGGCTTCATCCAAGCGATGTCGTCGCCGATGGTTTCAACTTTCCAGCCGGGCACGGTGGACTGCAGCATGGCGAGGTTGGTTTTGCCACACGCGGACGGGAACGCCGCCGCGACGTGGAATTTCTTACCTTCCGGATTGGTGAAGCGCAGGATGAGCATGTGCTCGGCCATCCAGCCTTCGCGGCCGGCCATCGCGGAAGCGATGCGCAACGCGAGGCATTTCTTTCCGAGCAGCGCGTTTCCGCCGTAACCGGAACCGTAGGACCAGATCAGGTTTTCTTCCGGGAAGTGAGCGATGTATTTCTTTTCGATGGGAGCGCAAGGCCAGCGGCTGTCCGCCTGGCCAGGCTCGAGAGGAGAACCAATGGAATGAAGGCAAGGAATGAAGTCGCCTTCGTCTCCGAGAACCTCAAGAACCTTCGGGCTCATGCGGGTCATGATCTGCATGTTGACGACCACGTAAGGAGAGTCGGAAATCTCAACGCCGATCTTGGCGATATCCGAACCAATCGGGCCCATGGAGAACGGGATCACGTACATGGTGCGGCCCTTCATGCAGCCGGCGTACAGATCCTTCATGGTTTCTTTGAGTTCGTTCGGGTCGATCCAGTTGTTGGTCGGTCCGGCGTCCTCTTCCTTGACGGAAGCGATATAAGTGCGATTTTCAACACGCGCCACGTCGGACGGGTCGGAGTTGAACGCGTAGCTGTTAGGACGCTTTTCTTCGTTCAGCTTGATCGCCATTCCGCTGGCAACCATTTCGCCCATCAGGCGATCATATTCTTCTTTGGAACCATCACACCACACGATTTGATCAGGCGTGGTCATTTCAGCGACTTCAGCTACCCAGTCGAGCAGCTTCTGGTTTTTTGTGGGAGCACTCATGTTGTAAACCTCCAGTAGTTAGTTTTGAGACCCAAATTGATTCGAAATTCCGCGAAAGAATAGGGATTCGCTATGATAAGTCAAACTTTGGCGGATAAAAAATAGGTTAGTAACTCATAAGGAATTGTCGGAGTTCGTCCGAGGTGTTTTAAGGGTTTTCAGAGTCCGCGCCGCGATTAATACGCGTAGATCCCGCCGCCAATGAATTCCCGGAAAAGCGCGTTGGTCGGAACGCGGGCGAGATCCTCGTATTCGCGCAGCGGCTCAAGAAACCGCATGACTCGTCGCGCGCGCAGATAGGCGTCCTGGCGCTTGAAGTCCTCGCGATAAAGCTCAATCGCTTCAGGGAAATAACCAAAAAGTTTGTTTTTTAGAACGGGAAACTCGTAGGGCATCGCGCTGTTCACCACGAAATCCACGTTTCCAATGAACGGAATGATGTGCTGAAGCTCGCTCTTGCGAACGTAGTGCCAGTGCGTCAGGGTGTCCATCATGCCGTGCCCGCGGCTCCAGCTGTCGCGGATCATGCGGCGCATCAGCCGATGGTCGGTCCAGCGCATGAACTCGTCGTCCTCGTTCCGCAACTGCCCAAGCGTTTCGATGTAGAGGCGGAATTTCCGCGCGTCGTCCACGCTTCGCGTCATGTCCGAATACAACCCATGCAGACAGTCCATCAGAAGAATCTCATTGTCTTCCAGCCGCGTTTCATGAACCCCCAGCGAGCGCTTGCCCGTGTGGAAATCATAAACCGGCGTTTTCACGGTCCGCCCCGCGAGCAGTTGCTCGAGGTGATCGTTGATGAGGTCGATGTCGAGCGCCTGGGGGGTTTCGTAGTCGTAATCGCCGAATTCGTCCTTCGGGTGCATTTCCAGGTCAAAGAAATAGTTGTCCACGTGAAACGGCCGTAGCTTCTTGCCCTGCTTCGAGAGCAACTCCTCCATCTTGATGGTCGTCGTGGTTTTTCCGGAGGAGGATGGGCCGGCCACGATGATCAAGCGGACGTCTTCGCCGTGTTCCAAGACGCGTTTGCCCGCTGCGCGGCACTCGTTGGCGTAGCGCTCCTCGCAGGCCAGGACCAAATCGGGATAGTTCCCCTCTTCGATGATCGTGTTGAGCCCCGCGATCGACTCGCAGCCATGCTCCATGTTCCAGCGCAACACTTCGTAGATCAATTTGTACGGAATGTTGTCGGTCGCCTCGATCGCGCCTCGTTTCGCCTCGCGGACCTCGGTGCGCTTCAGGCGATAAATGATGTACGCCCGCGCGACGTTGCCGTGCCCGTTTTCCATGAGCGCGGATTCGACGATGTCCTGCAAATCCTCGACGGTTGGGATTTGCGTCGAATAGCTTTCGGACACGCGGGTCTCGACCAAACGGGAAAGCCGCTCGGCTTCTTCAAAGCCAAAGCCGCCGCTGGAGGCCGCGGCGGCTTTGAATATGGCGTTGGTGATGCGCCCGCGATCGTAGGGAACGATCTGGCCGTCGCGCTTGATGATGGTCTTGACGGCGCCCATTTCCTACTCGCCGTCGAGGAATCCCTCGAGCTTGCGAATACGGGTCGGGTGGCGCATTTTGCGCAGGGCTTTGGCCTCGATCTGACGAATGCGTTCGCGGGTCACGTTGAACTTGCGGCCAACTTCTTCGAGCGTCCGGGGATAGCCGTCCACCAAACCGAAGCGAAGCGTAAGCACTTCCTGCTCGCGGTCGGTCAGCGTCATGAGCACGTCGCCGATCTTCTCTTTCAGCAAGCTGAACGCGGTCATTTCGTCGGGCTTCTCCGCGGATTTATCCTCGATGAAGTCGCCGAAATGCGTGTCGTCGCTGTCGCCGATCGGGCTTTGCAGCGAGATCGGTTGCTGCGCGATTTTCAGAATGGCGCGCACGCGTTCGACCGGAAGCTCCATTTCGTCGGCCAGCTCCTCCGGCGTCGCCTCGCGGCCGAACTCCTGGAGCAACTGCTTTTGAATGCGCATCAGTTTGTTGATCGTTTCGATCATGTGAACCGGAATTCGGATGGTCCGGGCCTGGTCCGCGATCGAGCGGGTGATCGCCTGGCGAATCCACCACGTGGCGTAGGTCTGTCTCTTATACACATCT
>JARFRL010000163.1 GCA_029287275.1 Pontiella desulfatans | reverse complement strand
TCGGAGTCCGACATAATCATGGCGTCTTCCATGACGATGTTATTGGTGTCCAGCGCGATGCCGTAATCGAGCGCGGGATCCTGGTTGATGTCGGCCACGATATACGTTTCATCAAGCAGATTGTTATCCACGTAATCGGGTGTCGCGGAGAAGACACATCCTTGGCGAAAGTCAAAATTCCGCATGGTAAAGACGCCCTCGTTCTCCAGCCCAAGGCGCATTTCCGCGTTGCCGGACTGGACCATAATATTTCCTCCGGGACGGCAGCGGAAGTTGATGCAGCCGCGGTTGCTCGGTCCGGCCACATAACACTGTTGCAGGTAGAGTTTTCCGTCCGATGCGTCCCAGGTGGAATCCGACGTTCCCCAGAGGCTGCTGGTATAGAAGCGCGCATTCCCCTTGAAGCCGGGTTCGGTTTTGATGCCGTAGCTGCCGGAATAATCGCCGATACTGTTGATGTTGCAGGAGGAGTTCAAGAAGTTGAACGTTTTGGTTCCGTTGAGGATGGTATACCCCTTCTGAACCTGTTCCGCGGAAATCATCAGCGTCTGGCCGCTGGAGTCGTCCACGGTCATAAACTTATGCGAAGCATGATTGAAGATGCTGGAGATGGAATAGTCATCGCACCCGCTCAGATGAAACACCTCGATCCGCTGCGTTTGACGCCACTTGGTTTCATGAACCTGTGTCAGATTTTCCGGATAGTTTCCAATTTCAATATTGCGCCAGAAATCGGGTTTAATGTGACAATTCTGGATGCGGCCGCCGGAACAGTTGTTCGCGCGGTAGGTCGCCCGTATCCCTCCGAAGAAGGTGTATTCCACCAGATGATCATCGCCGTTCAACTCGGCCGCCTGATAGGGGTTGCTGGCGAAACAATCGATGATGTAGTTTTTCACCCCGTTGCCCTGAATCATCCACGGATGCGGCACAAAGGTAACGACATCCTGATCCAGATAATGGAAGCTCATTCCGCGCGCACCGCTGTAGTCGCCCATCATAATGAACGGCGTGCCGGTTTCCGATTCGCCTGAATTATTTATCAGAATCAGGCTGCCCAGCGTTGTATCGGAGTTCGCCTGCTGACGGCCGCCGGAGACGCCGCGCAACTCAACACCGGCGTCCAGATCGAGATGCCCATCGATCACATATTCCCCTGCCGGCACAAACACGATTCCGCCGCCATTGCTGTTCGCCGCGGCGATCGCATTCGTGAACGCGGCCGTATCATCCGTTGCCTGATCGCCACGCGCCCCGTAGTCCTTCACGTTAAACACATTGGTGGTCGCCGGCTTGCGAACGGCGTCGTAGTCATACGAAAACACCGGCATCACAATGTCATAGGTTTTTTTCACGAGAGAACCACCCGACGTGTTTTGCGTTCCGTTCACCGTGCAGTTCACGAGATTCAGGTCCCCGCCAGAGGTGGTGCGGATGGCATGGGTCCCCCCTTCGATCAGACTGGTGTTAATCGACATGTCGGTGTTGTGCTCGCTGAAAATTCCATAGGTTGTGCCGCTAAACGCGCACCCGAGCACCTTAAAAGATTTCGCCGCCTTAATGTGCAGTGCATAGGTGCAGTTCGAAATCGTCAGATAGGAAAGGTCGCCGTGCGGATCATCTCCACTGATCCCTTCCGAAAACATCAGCCCGTCACGATAGCCGGTGATTTCCGAATTCTGGAAATAGAACCCGTCCATTTCCCGAATATGAACGGCCAGTCCGTTATCGCGGATATAGGTCTCGTGCGCGCCGCCAGACGAGGGACTGTTGGTCAGGCCGGACCACGCCCAGTAATTCGGCGAGAAATGAATCGAATCAAAGCGCGACACGGCAAAACTCTGATCCGCGGTCAGGCCGAGATTCAACGGAGAGCCGTAAATTCCGCGAATACAGCAGTAGCTTGCTTTGGAGGAATCAATTCCGTTGACCGCGTTGATCAAGGTAATGTTCTCCAAGGTCATAATGCTTGCTTCGCCTTTGATGACGAACGGATAGTTGGTGTTGACGTTATCCGGATCTTGATCCGGGTGCCAGAAGGTCAGTTCGCGAAGGCCCGACGAACTCTCCGTCAGGTTAATCACCGCGTTGGATCCTGTTTCATAGAGTTTCAGGATCGTTCCGGCCGCCGGTTGGGTTTCAGTGATTTCACGCCAGCGCCCACGCAGGATCACATTCGCGCCCATCGAGATCGGCCCGTCAACCCGGTATTCGCCTTCCGGAACAAAAACGGTTCCGCCGCCGGCGGCGCCCACCACATTGAGCGCTTCCTGAAACGTGGCCGTGCAGTCCATCGTGGCCGGATCGGTTGGAAGCGGATTGGCATACCCGCTGTCGCCGAGAGATACCGCGGCCATGATCACGTCATCGGTCGGATAATTGGTGTCTGCTGGAACGACGCGCCAGTTGACCGCGATGGGAGCCACGATATCCGCCCATTTTTCAGCCATTGCGTTTCGTTCGTTAATAAAAGTTTCATTGCTCAGAACGTGGTTGTAAACCTTCACCTCGCCGACCAAACCGCGCAAATAGAGGTCGGAAGACGATTGCGGTCTTGCTTCACCCAACAACAGTTTTTCTCCATTGCCGTAATTGCGCACCGCCTGCGTGCCTGTTTTCATCACCCCGTTCAACGATTCCCAAAACTGAAATCCGCCCGTTGTCGCGTCAAAGGTTACAGCCACGACAACGGTATCTCCCGCTTGAACTTTTAGCGCGCCAGAAGAGTCATTCATGTTTTGAAGTTGAAACTGAATCGTACCGGCTTCATCAACAAGTATCGCGAAATGATCCGTGGTATGCCGGGTGCCGATCACGTGCTGTTCAAAGCCGGGCATGGCATCGACTTTAAAGGCCACCAAAACTGAAAATCCCCCATTCCCGGACGCAGCGCCCGTGAAATCCAATAACGCCGAAGCGCCTGCCGCGTCGAACAATTCCAGATCGTTGCGATCCAAGCCAAAGTCCAGCCCCTTCAACCCGGATGCAAACACGCCAAGACTTGGGTACGTCACGCTGCCGCGGTTGTCCGCCGCGTCATTTTCAAAGCCCGACAAATCCGCCCAAGCCGTCACGGGGCTTCCTGTGACACTGTTGGCGATCGTCGCGTCCAGATGCTGAACGAGCGCTCCATGAACCGGCATGATCAACAGTAAAGCTGAAAACACCATGCCCAGACAGCGTGCCAGAGCGCGCTGATATTCGCGGCTCCGACTCGATCGCTCCGATAGCCCCGCCTTTGGCGTGAACAAATCCCGCATACTTAGCCTCTCTTTTTCATGGCGCCAGCGACCAATCAATCACTGGCGTTCATTTAGCGCGTTATCGTGACGACATTCGAGCCGACGGTTGCTCCGGCGGCGTTCACCGCGCGGACGCGGTAGTCGTAGGTTTCTCCGGGGAACCCCGAGGTGTCGGTAAAGAGCTGTCGAACGGTCCGCGCGATTTCCGCGAACGGTCCGCTTCCGGAAACCGCGCGTTCGATGATGTATTCACCGTTTTCGTTGCCGCCACTCCATTCGAGCACGACGCCGTTATGCACGCTGGCAACCAGACTCGATGGTGTATCCGGCATTTCCACAAGCGGTCGAACCTCTAGCTTAAGAAAATTCTCGGACGCATCGGCAAGCGCAACGCCACTTCGAGCGGTCACCCGGGTGGTATCCACGGGGTATCCACTCAGGTTGTCTTCCACGTCCACCACCTGCTCATTCGTCGCCAGAATACTGGTGTCGCTATACGGCGGACGCAGCACAACCGCGTCAACCCAGTCGACAAGGTTGGAAGATTCCGCCATTACGATTTGGATGTCGTTGGCTTCACGGTTGAAATCGAACGTCATCGTCATGTAGTCCTTGTTCTGGCTATCAACCAGCAGGTTTTCGAAGGCGTAAAAACCAAGCTCTCCGCTGGTCGGCGCGTTGGTTCCGCCCGACAAACCGGCGGTGTACGTGGTCGGATCACTTCCAAGGCCGTATTCCATGAGGATCGACCAATCGTTGGTGGGGCCCGCGCCGGACGGATCATACTCCTCGATCCCGCCGCCGATGGAAGCGAGCCACGAGCCATAGGCTGAGCCGGCGTTCGTGGAAGCGGGCAGATCGCCGAGATCAGCGACCGCGAGGCTGATGTCGCTGAAAGCGACATTGGGCGCGTCGGTCAAGTTCTTGTACGTTGATCCACCTTGCCAGAATCTCGTTGTGGTCCAATCCGAGGCCTCGCTCCAGGTCACCCCGCGGATGGAGCCATCATTCTTTCGAATCACGACGTTGTCGATGTAGAAGTGGTAGTACCCGGGCGTGGTGTTATGCAGGGCGATGAAGCTGGCATACGCGCCGTTGGGCGCGATTTCTCCCATTCCACACAGCATGCGTACCCACTGACCTTGAGGCAGGACTTTTTCCACGACCAGTTCCCCGTCCAGATGAATGCCCTTGGTGTCGTCGTAACGAGGGGTTGGTCCGGTGGAGGGAGCGCAGAAGAACCCGCTGATTTTATCGGAATCCGCCGCCACGTAGATGTCATACTGATAGACGTCGCCGGCATGCACATATCCCTCATAAGGCTGGGTATCGGGAGCCCAGTCCGGATCCGAATACCGCACATAAACCCCTTCGTTTCTCCGGCTCACGAGCGAGTTGGTCTGGGTGGCCGAGACTTCCAGAATATCGCCTTCGGGCGCGGGATTCAGATAAGGAGGGATCGACGCGCCAAGCAGCGGATAATACCCGGCCGTCACGTCGCCGGATGAGAACCAGCCGTCCATCATCGAAATCAGCGTGTCGCGTTCCGTCGGATACAAGGACTGCACGTTGTTGGTTTCGCCGATGTCGTTGTACAGATCGTACAGCTCCAGCATTTGGTTCACGCCGGGCACCCGATTGTAATGTAGTTTCCAGCGTTGCGTGCGGATGGCCGCCCATTGATCATCCACGTCGTAGAAGCTGTCGGCATATCCGGTTCGAACCGGCGCCCGGGCAAATAGATTCGACGTCAGGTTGATGCCGTCCAGCTCGGTCGCCGTCACGGTCTGACCGGCCATGTTGATCAGAGTGGGATACCAGTCGAAATACTGCGTTACATTGGTATATAAATTATCAGCCGGAGTGTACGGAGCCGTGTTGGCATCCAACGTGCCGGGCCATAGAATGGCGGCCGGAACATGCACTCCCCCCTCCCAGAGGGTATGTTTGGTTCCCCTGAACGGGTAGTTGTCTCCGCTGGTGGTTCCGCCATTGTCCGCGGCGAAGACCACAATGGTGTTGGTGGTCAGCCCGTAGGCCTCCAGCCGGTCGAGAATGTCCTTCGTTGTCTTATCCATGGCGTGAATCATGGTGTAGTAGACCAAGTTGTCGAACCCGGGATGAATGGAGTCCATCAACGCTTTATCGAACTCACGCTCGTACCCTTCTTCGGGGTCGGAATAATCGCCAGAACTGCAGAACAGCTGCAAGACGTCCTTAACCTTCCGGCCGCTATGCGGACTGACCAGTTCCCCAACGATGCTCCACGCGAGATCGGGCCGAACGTCGTCAACGATGTCGCACAGCTCCTTCAGATCCGTGTTAAGTATTTCATAGGGTCCGTGAACACATTCGTGAGGAATGTAGAGAAAGAACTCGTTGGTCGCGTTTTCATCAATAAAATCAAGGGCGGCGTCACGGATAAGGTAGGTGTTGTATCCATCCTTGGGCGTCCAGGTATCATCAACCCACCAGTCGATCTCACGGGCGTTGATTCGGTCATGATAGCCATGCCCGCCGCCGTAAAAGCCTTCCCACGAATCGAAGCCGTAGGCGTTCACCCCTTCACCGAAGTTCAGGTCGTCTCCCTTCAACTGCAGGATGCCGTCATCCAGCGGAATGTCATCCACGCCGCCGGTCCACAGCTCCCAGTTCCCGTCATCGGTTTCGGGCGCGAAACTATTGTGCCATTTCCCGAAAGCCCCCGTCTTGTACCCGGCGGCTTTGAAATCCTTGGCGATGTTTGGAATGGAGTTGTCCAGCGTTCCGCCGGTCTGCGCGCCCACGCCGACTTCCGTATGATGACGCCCGGTCAAAAGGCCGGCTCGGCTTGGCGAACAGACCAGGTGCGTCATATAGTTGTTCATGTAGATCCCCTGCTCGCAGATCTGGTCGATATGCGGCGTATGCACGATGGGGTTGGTCGCGTTGTGTCCAATGTCCGCGTAACCGAGGTCGTCGGCGTAGATGATCACCACGTTGGGCGGTCCATTGGTGCGGCCAACAACGTTCGGCATGATTACGGATTCAACGCTCGAAGCCGTGCCGGTATTGTCCAACGTATCGCGCGTCCGCACGGTATAGGTGTATTCCGTTCCGGGAAACAACCCGCTGTTTGTATAGGATGGATCAGTCCGCCAACCACTGTCCATTCCCCCGGAATTGCCGGAGGTTTCATCAAAATAATATTCCACGCCATTCGCGTCGGAACCGGTGGTGGCGATCATCGCGACGGCGAACGGACTGATGTTTGTGGGAACCGAAGCAAAGGTAGCCGGATTTGGTGTCGGCGCGTCGGTATCGGGCGCGTCGGTGGTCGCGTAGGCCACGCTGGAAATCGTTCCGGTATTGCCGACCGTGTCGCGCATTTGAACGGTGTAGCCGTACTCCGTGAGCGGGTTCAGGCCGTCGTCCGTATAGCTCGGGTCGCTCTGCCAGTCGCTGTCCGTTCCGCCGGGATTGCCGGAGGTTTCGGCGAAGAAATATTCCACGTCGTGATCATCCGTTCCCGTGGTGGCGGTCATGCTGATGCCAACCGGTCCGACGTTGGTGGGCACAGAGGCCCAGGTGGCCGGACTTGGCGTCGGCGCTTCGGTGTCCGGCGCGCCCGCTTCCACGTCCAGAGAAATGTTAAGCATGCGCCATTTGTCATCGGTATTGCTTTCCCCGGTCGCGATGAGGACCACATCCCCGTCATCGAGCACCCAGTCCACCGAAACGGAATCGGTGCTGGCGGAATCGGTGCTGGCGTAATCGGCGTCCCAGTCAGCCGCGATGACCTTGTTGGCGCTAACATCATAAAGAACAAGGTCGGTGCGCGATCCATTCCCGTAAATATCAAAGGCGGCCCCTTTGAACTTGAGAACCGCTCCGGCGGGAAGCCAGTCCGTATCGGCGGTAAGCACCAGCACTTCGTCCGTTCCTGCCAACGCGTGTACCACAGGAATGGATGCGTTGCTTGGCGCGTCCAGACAGAAACGCCCGTCGGACATGGCGCCGACGCCACCG
>JARFRL010000113.1 GCA_029287275.1 Pontiella desulfatans | reverse complement strand
CAGATCGGCTCCTCGATTTCGCCGACGATCAGCACCAGCTTGTAGAGCCCCGGATTGGCGCGGCGCAACACGCCGGGCACGCGGTCGACCTTGCCCTGCGGTTTCGAGTCGTCGAGCACGAGCATGAGCGGAGGAAGCTCTTCCTTCTTTTCCGCGATCGGCTCCGGCTCCGCGACCGGCTCGGGTTCCGGCGCGACCGCGACGACGGGTTCGGGCTCGGGCTTCGGCGGCTCGATGAGCTCCACGTAATCCGCGCTGATCCAGACTCGGCTGCCGACCGGCGGAGCGATTTTGAGCCATTCGTTGAATTCGCCGCGAACGGAAAGCGCGTCGTCGCGCTCGACCACCGCGACCACGGAGTAGTTCTTGCTCGGGCCGGAGCGCACGTTGAGTTTTTTGGGTTTGACGACGCCGTTGGTGATGTACTCGCCAGCGACCCAGAAATCCAGACTATCGGGCGCCTGCACGGCGACCCAGCCGTTGGTTTCCGCGAAATAGACCATCTCCTCGCCCCGCGTGGCGCGGTCGAGCAACTCCCCTTCCAGCGTCGGCGCGGCGCGCAGGCTGACGCGGTCGCCGGTTACTTTGATTTTGGGTGTTTCATTCGTCTGCGCGACCACCGTCGATGCGGCCGCGAGCAACAGCGCTAAAAATTTCATGTGTTTCCCCTGCGGGTTAAAGCGCGAACAGCGCGCGCGCGTTTTGTGCCGGTAAATTCGCCAGCGACTCTACCGAACCCCCCTGGAGGTCGGCAAGCCGTTTCGCGGTGTGAACCACGTAGGCCGGCTCGCAGCGGTTGCCGCGCATGGGCACCGGCGCCAGATAAGGCGAGTCGGTCTCGATCAGCAGCCGGTCGTCCGGCACGTATTGAACCACCTCGCGCAGCGGATCGGCGTTGGCGAAGGTGACGATGCCGCTGAAGCTGATCATCAGCCCGAGATCGAGCACGGCGCGGGCGAATTTGACGTCGCGCGTGAAACAGTGCAACACGCCGAGGCGGCCTTCGGCGCCGTTCCACGCGTTGGAATAATCCTTCAGCAGCGCGATCGTGTCCTCGTCCGCGTCGCGGGAATGCACCACCACGGGTTTTTGGAACTCGACCGCGAGCGCCAGATTCTCGTTGAAGAGCGTTTTCTGCTCCGCGGCGGTTTCGGCGGTGTAATAGTAGTCCAAGCCGGTTTCGCCGACGGCTTTGACGAGCGGATCCGCGACGAATTCGCGCAGCTCCGCGAGGTCGTGGGATTCCGTGGCGAGGTCGCGGTCGTAGCCCGCGCAGCCGAAAATCCGGCCGGGATGCTCCTCCGCGAGCCTCCGCGAAAGGGCGTTGGCCTCGGGCGAACCGCCAATGGCGACCATTTCCAGAACGCCGGCTTCCTTGGCGTTCTCCAACAGCGTCGCGAAGGAACCATCCTTCACGAACCGATCAAAATGCACATGCGAGTCGATATACATAAGGCGTCGGAGTAAACCGAAACCTCCTACTAACGGGCGAGCAGAAAGGCGCGGTTTCTATGACGGCGGCGCTTAACCTCGCGAGAGAATGGCCACAAAGAGGCGAAACATCCGCATGGCCTAAGGCCCGTTGTCGGAATAGCGCGGAAGATCATCTTCGATGAAGGCCCACGGGACGGCGTGGTCGATCCACGTGTGGCACCGCGGCTCGAGTCGCTCCGGCTCGTCCAAGCTGCCCCCTTTAATAAAGCAGAGGCCGGGAGCCGCCTCGGCTTTCGTGAGAATCGGCGATCCACATTCCGGACAAAAGGCGCGGGAGATCCGCTTCCCGCTGTTCGCGAAGGTGGTGTATTCCC
>JARFRL010000098.1 GCA_029287275.1 Pontiella desulfatans | reverse complement strand
GGCTTCCGGCGTGATGACCGTCGAGGCCTTCGGCAGCTCGAAGCCCACGCCGCCTCCGAGATAGCCCATGAGCAGGTGCGCGTCGAATTCGCCGTCCAAAACGAACGGACCTCCGGTTTCGGTCTCCACGCCGTTGTATCCATAGGCCAGTCCCGCGTCGAGAAAGGAACGGCCTTTGCCGATGGTGGAATAAAGCGCCACTTGGCCTGCGCTCATATCCTCTTGAGCGTCGTTTTCGCCCTCGATCCGGTAGTTGCCCATGCCGCCGCTGAGTCCGATGAGCATGGGGCCGAAGCTTCGGTCCATGCCGAGCACTCCGCCGTGTAGCGTGGCGTCGTACGCGGTGTTCGCTCCATCGCGGTCCTTGTTGTAGAACTGACCGTAATATTTTCCCCAGAAGCGCCAGTCGTTCTCCAGACCGTCGGGGCCGTTGGAACCTTTTGGTTTGGGAAGCGCCAGCTGATCGCGGAACTCGGTGCCGCGCGAGGTCGCGAGGCCGACGGCGGCGTTCAATCCTTGCATCGCGGTTTGCATGGTGTTGAGCGTCGTGAAGTAGGTTTCCTCCACCGCGGCTTTCGACGCGTCCGCTCCGAGGTTGTTGATGATCGCGTTCATCACGCCGTCGTTGATTACGTCGAGTTCGTCGGCGAGCGTGGCGAGTTGTCCGGTCGCGCCCCAATAGTTGCTCAGCGTGTCCGTGCTGAACACGAACGCCAGATCGTTGTTCACGATGATTTCCGCGAGTTGGGTCCGGCTCACGACGTTCGTGTTTTGGGTAACCAGCACGCTGGTGTTCACGACGTTCGTGTCGTAGCCCGTGACGCCGCTCAGGGTCGTAAGCAGGGTGTTCGTCGCCGTTCCGGACGAGAAGCCCGCGAGGCTCGCGTCGACGATGAGAATGGAGTTGGTTCCGAACGCGGCGGAGTTCGCGGAAATCTGGCCACTCTGGTTCGTGATGACTTGAAACATCAGGGCGCCGCCGGTCTTGACGTCGAGCGTTCCGTCGACCGCGGCTTGGCCGAGGCCCACGTCCAGTGTTCCGGAAAGTTCCAGCCCTTGGAACTCGGCGCGCGCGCTCGCGTCGGCGAGGGTGAACAAGCTTCCCGCGGCCAACGCCAAGTCGTTGCTGAAAAGCATGGTTCCGCTGTTGATCGTCACTTGACTCAAGCCGGACGCGTCCAGGTTGTCGATCGCGACGAGCCCGCCGGATTGCGTGATGCCCGCGGAAAGCAGCAGGTTGCTGGTCGTGACGAACTGAACGCCGTTGGTCGCGTTGGCGAACTCGATCGAGCTGTAGTTTCCGCCGAGCAAGGAAAGGTTGTTGGTGCCGCCCGCGGAGGTTTGGCCAAGTAGTCCACCGGTGGTGAGGGAACCGCTCAGGACCGTGAGATTACTGTCGCGGATGGCCACCGCGGCCGCTCCGGATTCGCCAACGAACGTGGCGTTCGAGATCACGACGTCCGAGCCGTCCACCGCGACGAGACCCGAACCGCCTTTGGTTTTCCCTTGATTGGAGGTGGTTCCCGCCGCGCCGCCCACGAAGGCGCCGCCGAAAATCTCGACTTTCGATCCGGACGCGTAAAGACCGTGTCCGCCGTCCGCCGAGGCTTTATACGCGGAAGAACCCGTGGTTTCTCCGCCCGCGCCGCCGAGGAACGAACCGTTGCTGACGACCGCGGAGGAGTCGAACAGGACCAGGCCCGTGCCGCCCGACGCGTTGACGTCTTCCGAGAAGGACCGCGCTTCTCCACCGGCTCCTCCGGTGAAGGTGGATTCGTCCTGAATCAGGATGAAGGTGTTGCTCGCGACGAGCCCGGCCGCGCCGTAAGCCAACGCCACGTCGCCTTCGCCCGGGATGGGAGGGTAGGATACGGCGGGGTCACCGATCGCGACGAGCCCGCCTTTGAAGTCCACGTTGGAAACGAGCGCGGTCTGAACGCCGACGATCAAGCCGCCCACGCCCGCGTGCAAGGTGTTGGTTTCCATGAGGATTTCCGAGCCCGCGTAGCGCCCGCCGGTCAGGGTGAGGTTCGCTCCGCCGAGAATCGAAAGCGCGGGCGTTTCTTCGCCGGTGAGCGTTCCGCCCGCGCCGTTGATGGTGAAGGAGTCAAAGGCGTTGCTGACGCTGATGTAGCCGATCACGTCGTTCCGCAATTCGATGCTGGAGGTGTCGAAGTAGAGAACGTCGAGGTTGTTCGAGCCACCACGCTCCGACGCGATGAACTTCGCGGTGGCGACGATGTTGCTGTTGCCATAGACGTTGCCGTCCGAGATGTTGAATTGCGCGCGCGAGGTAGACGGGCTCAAAAAAAAGACGAGCGCCGCGAGGGGCGCCGCCTTTTTCAAGTTCCCGACCACCGTGTTGTGTTTGGTATGATTGGTCATCATTGAACAACTCCGGAGGGGTGGGTGTGTTGAGCGTTTATTTACCTTTTTTCTTCGGCACGAGAATGGCCGTCACGAAACGACCTTGCAGACGCGGAACCTGATCAACCGTGGCGATGTCTTCCGTTTCCTTGATGACGCGCTGAACGACTTCGAAGCCGAGCTCGCGGTGGGCGTTCTCGCGGCCGCGGAACATGAGCGAGACTTTCACGCGGTCGCCGTGTTCGATGAACTTGCGCAGGTTGCGCATTTTGGTGTCGTAGTCGTGGTCGCCGACGTTGACGCGGAATTTGACTTCCTTGAGCTTCGTTTGCACCTGGTGCTTTTTCTGCTCTTTTTTCTTCTTTTCCTGGTCGTACTTGAATTTGCCGTAATCCATTATTTTGCATAACGGGGGCTTGGCGGTGGGAGAGACTTCCACGAGATCGATGCCGTATTGCTTGGCGCGGTTGAGCGCGTCGCCGGTTTTCATGATGCCGAGCTGGTCGCCATTCGGATCGACGACTCGGATTTCCGGAACCCGGATTCGATGATTGATTCTAACTTGCGGCTCGCGTTGCGGCCTGCCTCTGTAGTTTGGCTTGCTAATCTGAGACCTCCATGTCTACTGTTTTTTTATCCAACTCTTCCTGCTTGAGTTGGGCGATGAACGCATCCAAACCACAAGCGCCTTTCATGCCAGCTAGGCGATGACGCACGGCGACTTGGCTGCTTTCTTGTTCCTGCTTGCCGATAATAAGCATATACGGAACTTTGTCGAGCTGGGCGTTCTTCACTTTTCCGTTCAGTTTGCCCTGCTTTTTATCGATGGTGGCGCGGATTTCCGCGCCGCGAAGCGCGGCGAGAACCTCGTCCGCGTAATCGAGTTGATCGTCGGAAAGCGGAAGAACGCGGACCTGTTCCGGCGCGAGCCAGACGGGGAAGCCGCCGGCGTAGTGCTCGGTGAGGATGCCGAAGAAACGCTCCATGCTGCCGAACAAGGCGCGGTGCACCATGTAGGGTCGGTGCGCGTCGCCGTCGCCGCCGATGTATTTCAGGTCGAAGCGCTCGGGCAGATTGAAGTCGAACTGGATGGTGCTGGTCTGCCATTCGCGGCCGATCGCGTCTTTCACCTTCAGGTCGATCTTCGGGCCATAGAACGCGCCGCCGCCTTCGTCCACCTCGTAGGGCAGTCCCTCGGCCTTGATCGCGGCTTCGAGCGATTGGGTGGCCAGATCCCACCGTTCCGGCTCGCCGACCGCTTTTTCGGGGCGGGTGGAGAGGTAGGCTTTGACTTCGGTGAAGCCGAAGGTTTTCCAGATGAAGTTGCAGAAGCGGATGACTTCCTTCACTTCGTCCTCGATCTGTTCGACGGTGCAGAAGATGTGCGCGTCGTCCTGCGTGAAGCCGCGGACGCGGAAGAGGCCATGCAACGTGCCGGCCTTCTCGTAGCGGTAGACGGTGCCGAGCTCGGCCCAGCGCAGCGGCAACTCGCGGTAGGAGCGTAGTCCGGTTTTGTAGATCTCGACGTGGAAGGGGCAGTTCATCGGCTTCGCGAAATATTCCTGCCCGTCGACGTCCATCGCCGCGAACATGCCCTCGCGGTAGAAATCCAAATGGCCGGAGGTTTCCCACAGGTTGGCTTTGCCGATGTGGGGGGTGTAGACGATGTCGTAGCCGTTCTTGAAGTGTTCCTTTTTCCAGAAGTCCTCGATCGTCGACCGAATCCGCGCGCCCTTGGGGTGCCAGTTGACGAGGCCCGGTCCGACCGCTTCGGAAATGGAGAAGAGGTCGAGCTCCTTGCCCAGCTTGCGGTGGTCGCGTTTTTGGGCTTCCTCGATCTGTTTTAGATAAAGCCGCAGCTGCTTGGGGTTGGTGAAGGCCGTGCCGTATAGGCGCTGCAGCATCGGGTTGGTTTCTTTGCCGCGGAAGTAGGAGCCCGCGATGTTCATGATCTGGAACGCGCGCAGCTTGCCGGTGCTTTCCACGTGCGGCCCCGCGCACAGATCCATGAACTCGCCGCAGGTATAGAAGGTGATCGCTTCGCCTTCCGGAATGTCGGCCAGCCGTTCGAGCTTGTATTTCTGATCCTTCAGCAACTCTTTGGCTTCGTCGCGCGAAACCGTCACGCACTCGAAGGCGTGGTTTTCTTCGACGATCTTCTTCATTTCGGCTTCGATCTTCTCGAAGTCCTCGGGCGTGAGCCGCGCTTCGAGTTCGAAGTCGTAGTAGAAGCCGTCGTCGGTCGCGGGACCAATGTCTAGTTGAACGTCCTCAAACAAGCGGCAAACCGCCGCCGCCATCACGTGCGCCGTCGAGTGGCGCAATCGATCCAAATCGTTCATTTCGTTTTTCATGTGATAGAAAATTTCTCCGGTGAAAAGAGAGAGAATATAAGGCGTCGTCGTGAGGGTGTCAATTGGCGCGAGAACCAAATAATCCCTTGGAAAACCGCGGTTTCGATGTTTGAAAAAAGCGCCGTTGCGAAAGTCCGCGGGCGAAGGTAAAGTAGGTGTCTTTCAGGAGGCTTTAATGAAAAGATTTTTGGTGCTTGGTATGGTGTTGGTGGCTGGTTGCTCAACGGTTGAGCAGGGGAGTTATCGCCCCAAATCGGGAAACGAGAAAAAAGTCCATGGCCGGGCGGACCGGAGCGTGCGCCCCGCGGACGTGACGGCGGACTTCAAGGCGTTCGAAAACACGGAGGTCGCGTGGGCGGGGATCATCACGGAGGTCCAGTTCAAGGAGACGGAACGGACCATTCAGGTCGCGTTTAAGGTGGAGCATCGCGATTTCGATTGGAAAGATCATGGCGGTGGAAAACCATATCATCTGTCGGCGACGGGCGATGGGCTGTTCCTCGCGGGGTGGGCGGTGAACAAGCCGGCCCGGATCGATTATCTGCGTTCGCGGGCCAAGCCGGGCTACATGATCGTGGTCCATGGGAAACCCTATCAAACGCGGGCTGGCCTGGTTCAGTTGTCCGCCACCGCGGTGCGGCCGATCAAAACAAGCGATTTCGAGCTGCTGGCCGAAGCGCCCGCGGATTAGAATTTGTAGAGCACGCTGGTCAACAGGGCTTTGTCGTAATAGCCCCTGTCGTCGTAGCTGACCTCGGTGTCGCGGTCGAGGCGGTATTCGACGCGCAGGAACAAATCGCGCACCAGCTTGTTTTCCACGCCGGCCGAGAAGAGGAAGTGATAGTTCGTCAGATCCCCGAGGTGCGTGTATTTCTGAATCAGCGTCAACGAATTAACCATCTGCCAGCGCAGCGACTGATCGAAAATGAACTTTGGTTGCGAGACCACCATCTGATCGTTGTTTCCGGTCGAGCCGTTGTAGACGAGGCGCTCGTAGGTGTGATACCCGCCTCCGGCCGAGGTGGATAGCTGGAGTTTGGGTCGGTTGAACCACTTGATGCCCATTTCCGCGGTCTGAAGGAATTCGGATTCGATCTTCCGGCGATAGTCGCGCTGAAAAACGGTTTTCGCCGACGCGAAATAATTGTTGTCCACGAACGTGTGTTTGTACTTCTGGGTGAGGTTCATGAAGTCGTCGGTTTTACGGATGTCGGAACTGCTGTAGCGATAGGTCCAGTCCCAGCGCAGATCGTTTCGCTCGCTCTCGCTCTTCCAGTTGACGTTGCCATACAGGCGATAGGATTCGAACGATTCCTGTTTTTCAACGACTTTATCTCCGGATCGCCGCAGCGTGTTGGACTCGCGCATCGCGATCGCGAGGCCCGCCTGCCCGGTCCATTGCTTCATCTTCTTGGGCTCTTTTTTGGCCTGCGGGGGCGTCGTCGCGTTTTGGCGCGCCACCTGGGGAGCGACCACCTTTTCAGGTTCGGGAGTCGCCGGTTCCAGGGCCGTCGCGGGCACCGTGATTTCTCCAAGCTCCTCGGCCCGAATGCGCAGTTCCGCGATATCGCGCGTGTTCACGCTCACGGATCCGAACGCGCTGGACTTGAAATAGACCGCGTCGGATGTTTGTTTCAGGATGGTTCCCGTCAGCACGTCCCCGTTCTTGAGCACGATGGTGTCCGCCGCGAAACCGGTGGCGGTCGCGAGGAATAGGGCGATGAGCGGTGAAATAAATTTCGTCATGAGCAAATTACGGGTCCGTTTCCTGAATAAGTCGGGCGAAGCTATCCCTTCAACCATACGCGGTCAACCACTACAAAAAGAAAAAACGCCTTGAGGACAAGACGTTTTAGACCTTCCGTTTTGGACGAAACCATTAGCGCGCCGGCGGCGCGTGCACGCAGCCTTTATGCAAGGCGTGCGCGGCTTCCATCCAGATTTCCGCGAAGGTGGGGTGGGCGTGAACCGTATTGCCCAGTTCTTCCGCGGTGATCTCCTCGCGAACGGCGACGACCATTTCGCTGATCAGATCTGTCGCGTGCGGGCCCGCGCATTGCGCGCCCAGAATCCGGTCGGTCTCTTTGTCCGCGATGATTTTGACGAAGCCTTCGGTTTCGTTCGCGGCCTGCGCCTTGCCCAACGGTTTGAAGTGGAACTTGCCGATGTTGACGGAAAGGCCGAGTTTCTCGCACTCCTCTTCCGTGTGGCCAACGAGCGCGACTTCCGGCGAGGTGAAGATGACGCCCGGGATGACGACCTCCTCGATTTTCTCCTCGCCCTTGATGGCGTGCTCGACCGCGTACATCGCCTGCGAGGTCGCCGCGTGCGCGAGCTGCATGCGTCCGGAGACATCGCCAATGCAGTAGATGTTCGGGACGTTGGTGCGACTGAGCTCGTCGACCTCGACGTATCCGCGGTCGCTGACGTTCACGCCCGCGGCCTCGATGTTGAGCCCGTCGGTCACCGGGCTCCGTCCGATGGAAACCAGCAGCATGTCGGCCTCGAGCGTTTTTTCGCCCGCGGTCGCGGTGACGCTTTTATCGGTGGCTTGAATGTCCGCCATCGCGTCGCCGGTGACGAGGGTCATGCCGAGTTCGCTCTTCATGTGTTTCTTGACGACTTGGCGCACGTCTTTGTCGAGCAGCATCAGAATGTCGGGAAGCAATTCCACGATCGTGACCTTCACGCCGAGGCCCGCGGCCATGCAGGCGAGCTCGGAGCCGATGTAGCCGCCGCCGAGGACCAGCAGGGTTTCCGGCAGTTCCTTCAACTCCAGAAAGGCGCGGCTCTCGACGATCCGCTCGTGTTTGGGAATGAAGCCCGGAACGGTGGAGGTGGAGCCGGTCGCGATGATGATGTTCTTGCCGGTGATCGTTTTGGTCGAGCCGTCGGTCGATTTGACCGCGACGGTGTTGGCGTCGCGGAAGGACCCGGTTCCTTCGAGCAGGGTGACGCCGTGCGCGTTGAGCAGGTAGTCGATGCCTTTTTGCTGCGTCGCGATGACGTCGTCTTTGCGTTTAACCATCGCGGGATAATCAATTTCGGGTTTCCCAACGTTGATGCCGAAGCTCTTGGCGTGCAAAATTTTCTGATAAACCTCGGCTCCGGCGATCAGCGTTTTGGTGGGGATGCAACCGCAGTTGAGGCAGGTTCCTCCGAGCCATTCGCGTTCGATGATGGCCGTTTTGGCCCCTAATTGGGCCGCTTTGATGGCCGCGGGATAGCCGCCGGGTCCGGCGCCGATAACAATTACGTCAAAATCCATGATGGGTCGTCTCCTTAAATAATGATCGGAGTATTGGTATTTTGTTTAGGGTGAGTCAACCCTAAGCGTTTTCGAATCCGCCGCTCCCCGGACTTTTCACGGCGCGCCGACCGATATGAGCCGGTAGAACGAGTTGCTGACCGCGAGCGGCA
>JARFRL010000020.1 GCA_029287275.1 Pontiella desulfatans | reverse complement strand
CGGAATACGCGCACGCCCATTGGAGATGCCGCGCCTGGCTGACCGGCTTCACCGGTTCCGCCGGGACCGCGGTCGTGTTGAAAGACGCCGCGGGGCTCTGGACGGATGGACGCTATTTCATTCAGGCCGAGCAAGAACTCGCGGGATCGGGCGTTGATCTGTTCAAGGATCGGATGGCGGGCGTTCCCGCGATGATCGACTGGACGCTGGCGAGCGTTCCCGAAGGCGGTTCCGTCGGCGTGGACGGGCGGCTGGTCTCTTGCGCCCGCGCGAAGGAATGGGAGCGAAAGCTCGCGAAGAAAAGCATCAAACTCGTTCTGGAGTTCGATCTGATTTCCCCGATTTGGGAAGCCCGTCCGCCGCTGCCGAAAGCCCCCGCGTCGCTTTGGCCCGTCGAGTTCGCGGGCCGTTCGGCCGCCGATAAACTCGCGGAGATCCGCGCGGCGATGGAGGAAAAGGGGGCGGACGCGTATTTCATGTCGTCGCTCTACGACATCGCGTGGCTGTTCAACATCCGCGGCGACGACACGCCGCGCTGTCCGATTCTCACGGCCCACGCGTTGGTGGAAGCCGAGCGCGCGACGCTCTTCACGGACGAGGAGAAAATCTCCAACGAAATCCGCGCCGCGCTCGAAACGGAGGGCGTGTCGATCGCCCCGTACGAAACCATCTCCAACGCGCTGAAAAGTCTGCCGGCGACCGGTTCGCTCTATCTGTGTCCCGAGCGCGTCAGCGCCGGCGCGCGCCGCGACGTCGCGTGCGAGGTGATCGAGGGGAAAGATCTGACCGATCTACCGAAGGCGCGCAAGAACGCGGTGGAGCTGGCCAACTGGCGGACGGTTCACGAGATCGACGGCGTCGCGATGGTTCGGTTCTGGAAGTGGTTCGAGGAAAACGCGCCCGGCGGCGGCGTCGACGAGCTCGCCGCCGCGGAACGGCTCGAACGATTCCGACGGAGTGATCCCGAGTGCGTGGACCTGAGCTTCAACTCCATCTCCGCGTATGGCGCCAACGCCGCGATGACGCACTACGCGCCTTCACCGGAAAACAACGCGGTGTTGAAGCCGAACGGCTTGTATCTCATCGACTCCGGCGGCCAATATCTCGGAGGAACCACCGACATCACCCGCGTCTTCGCGCTGGGCGATCCGACGGACGAGCAACGCGCGGATTACACGCTCACGCTCAAGGGCGTCATCGGATTGTCGTCCGCCATTTTCCTGAAAGGCGCGGCGGGCAACAACCTCGACGTGCTGGCGCGGCGACCGCTATGGGAGCGCGGGTTGGATTACAACCACGGTACCGGACACGGCGTCGGGTGCTACCTCAACGTGCATGAAGGGCCGCATAATTTAAGCCAGGCCAAGTGGAGCGCCACGCCGTTCGAGCCGGGCATGGTGGTAACCATCGAGCCTGGCGTCTACAAGGAAGGGCGCCACGGCATCCGGATCGAGAACATGGTGGTGGTGGAGGAGGAGCGCGAGACCGAATTCGGCGTGTTTTATCGCTTCGGCACGTTGACGCTCTGCCCGATCGACGTCGCGCCGCTCGAGCTC
>JARFRL010000172.1 GCA_029287275.1 Pontiella desulfatans | reverse complement strand
CCGCAAAAGCCCACATCAGGCGCGGTTCCTTCAGCTGCAAGGTCACAGCTATTTTTCCGTGCTCGCCCAGAAGCTGCACTGGCGCGGCTCCTCGCTATAAATCCTTACTAAAACGTCGTGGATTTGAATTTATCGATAAATTGGTATTGAATTGCCTAAATCGGACCTGTATCCCTTTGCGCTCAATTGGCGTGTATTTTAACACGTGTTTTAAAGATTTCTCGAAAACGGAGTGGCAAAACCATGGACGCAGTCTTGCTGGCGCGGATGCAATTCGCGCTAACGATCATGTTTCACTACATCTTCCCGCCGCTGACCATTGGTCTGGGTTGGATGATCTTCATGTACAACACGCGCTACCAGGAAAACGATAATCCCGTTTTCCAGCAACTGGCTCGTTTCTGGACGAAGGTGTTCGCCATCTCGTTCATCATCGGGGTGGCGTCGGGCATCACGATGGAGTTTCAGTTCGGCACCAACTGGGCGGGCTACTCGCGCTTCGTGGGCGACATCTTCGGCGCGCCGCTCGCCGCGGAAGGCGTTTTCGCGTTCTTCCTCGAATCCAGCTTTCTCGGGATTTTGCTCTACGGCCGCAAACGCGTCTCGCAAAAGATGTATTGGTTCTCTAGCCTGATGGTCGCGCTGGGCGCGACGATGTCGGCCTTCTGGATCGTGGTCGCGAACTCGTGGCAACAGACGCCCGCGGGGTTCGAAATCGTCACCGAGATGGTGAACGGGGTGGAGGTTCAAAAGGCCGTGCTGACCAACTTCTGGGAAGCGGTCTTCAATCCTTCCACGCTCCCGCGCTACTCGCACGTGGTCACCGGCGCGCTGACGGTCGGCGTGTTTTTCATTCTAGGGACCTCCGCGTGGCAGGTGGTGAAAGGCCGCCACACCGAGTTTTTCCGCGCGTCGATGCGCACCGCGATCATCCCGTGTTTCATGGTCATCATGCTCACGATGATCGTCGGGCATAAACACGGCCATCAGGTCGCGGAAACGCAGCCGGCCAAGCTCGCCGCGTTCGAGGGCATCTGGGAAACCCAGACGGCCGCGCCGCTGATGTTGTTCGGACTGCCCGACCAGAAAAACGAGAAAAACCACTTCGCGGTCAAAATTCCCGGCATGGTTTCTCTTTTCATCGGCGGTCGTTTCGACACCGAGGTGACCGGCCTGAAGGACTTCGCGCCCGAAGACCGTCCGCCGGTCGCGATCTCGTTCTGGTCGTTCCATCTCATGTTCTACATGGGCATGTGGATGGCGTTCATCGCGTTCATCGGCGTGATCTTCTGGCTCAACAAGAAACTGTTGGATCACAAGCTCTACCTTCGCCTCTGCGCCTTCACGGTTCCGATTCCTTTCCTCGCGAACGAGGTGGGGTGGGTGGCCGCGGAAGTCGGTCGCCAACCGTGGGTCGTGTACGATCTTCTCCGCACGCGGGACGCGGTTTCGTTGTCGGTGCCCGCGGGGCAGATCCTCGCGTCCATCATCATGTTCTCGCTCATCTACGCGCTGCTCTTCGGTCTCTGGATCTACCTGCTCAAACGTCAGTTCGCCAAAGGACCCGAGCCGCTGGAAACGATTGAAGTGGAGGCCAACTAATCATGGAAACGCTGCAAATCATTTGGTTCTTCCTCGTCGGCATCCTCGTCATCGGCTACGCGATCCTCGACGGCTTCGATCTGGGCGTCGGCTTCTGGCATCTCTTCGCGAAAAAGAAGGGCGAGCGCACCGCGTTCATCCATTCCATCGAACCGTTCTGGGATGGAAACGAAGTCTGGCTGCTCACCGCGGGCGGCGCGCTGTTCGCCGCGTTCCCGCCGGTCTACGCGACGGTTTTCAGCGGGCTCTACCTCGCGATGATGCTCGTGTTGCTCGGCCTGATTTTCCGCGCCGTGGCCATTGAGTTCCGCGACAAGGTGGAGGATCCGCGCTGGGTGAAAGCCTGGGACTTCGCGTTCGCCTTCGGCAGCGTGCTTCCGACGATTCTTTACGGCGTCGCGATCGGCAACCTGCTCAAGGGCCTCGAGCTCAATCCGATTGGCGACTACACCGGCGGCTTCTTCGCGCTGCTCAATCCGTTCGCGCTCTTTTGCGGGCTGGTCGGTCTGACGATGTTCGCGTATCACGGCGCGCTTTATCTTTCCATGAAACTCGAAGGCGAAATGGCCGCGACCGCCGGCAAGTGGGCCGGAAAGGCGTGGTACGCGTTTCTCTTCGCGCTCATGCCAACGCTGCTCTACGGCGTGAAATTCCTGATGAACGGCGACTATAAAGCGCTGTCCATGACCTTCGTCGTGCTGACGTTGGTCGTCAACGTGGTGTCGCGCGCCTTCAACAAAAAGGGCAACCCCCTCGGCGCGTTCCTCGCGTCGAGCGTCACGATCGCGTGCCTGATGTTGGCCGTCGCCTTCGCGCTGTTCCCCAACATGGTCCCCTGCGTCAACGAGCCGGAATGGAGCCTGACGGTGTTCAACTCCTCCTCCTCGACGCGCACGTTGGCGTGGATGCTCGGCATCGCGCTCGTCGGCATGCCGCTGGTGCTGGGCTACACGTGGTTCATTCACCGCGTCTTCAAGGACAAGGTGCAGGTAAAGGAAGATTAGGTTTGGCGATCGCGCGCGGGGTGAATATGTTTCCCGCGTGCATCCATTCGCGACCAAACTCAAAGCGCGGCTTCCGGCGATCATGCTGCTGGCGGCCTCGTTGCTTTTCTGGGCCTTTTACGATCGGCACGAAGTCGTCGGCCCCGCTCTACTGGAGTCGCCTTCCATCGCCGACGCCTGGCGCGTCCGCGGCGACTGCGTCGAAACCAATGGCCAGTTCGTTCTGACGGTTTCGGAGTCCGGCAAAATGGCGGGGCTGAACTTTCGACTGCCGGGCGCGATGGCTTACGATCTCGTTCGCGTGCGCGGCCGCGTCGAAACCGACGACGTCGTGGAGGGTAAATTCTCGTGGCGTTGCGCGCGGCTCCTCTTGATTCAATACGACCAAAACGACAAGTGGCTACCCGGCCAACACGGCGTCATCTCCGAAAGCGGAACGCTCGACTGGAGCGCCCACGAAGACGTCTTCGAAGTTACGCGCGCCGCCACCCACGCGGATCTCGTGGTTCAGAACGCGGGCGTGTCCGGCGTCGCCCGCTTCGACGAGTTGCTCGCGGAGCCGGTGAGGGTCCGCGCCTCGTTCGCTTGGTGGCGTTTTTTCACCGCCGCGCTGTGGGTGGGAATGGCCGCGCTCTATTTCAACCGATGCCGCCTGAACTCGCGGCGCTTGAAAAGCCTGATCGCGCTCAACGTGATCGCCATTCTCGTGGGCGTGCTCGCGCCGAGCGAATGGATCTCCCAACCCGCGGACTGGATTAAGAAGGAGTTCGCCGAATGGGTGAAAACAGACGTTCCCGCGAAGCCCTCCGTCCAACCGTCCGAAAAGTCCGCGGCGAAGCCGGCGCCGAAACCCGCTTCGGTTGCGAAGGCCAACCATGAACGAATCGATCAGTTCAACCTGGTTGTGGGCAACGCGCACAAGCTGGGGCACTTCGCGTTGTTCGGCTCGCTCTGCTTCCTGGTCTATTGTTCCGCCGCGCTCGAGCGGCAACATCCGAGCTACTATTTCAAGGTGATGTTCGACATGCTGTTGTTCGCGGCGGTGACGGAGTCGCTGCAGCATCTCACGCTGGATCGAACGCCGGGCTTCGGGGATTTCATAACCGACGCGCGCGGCATGTTGCTCGCCTTCGTCGTTTTCCTGTTCGCGCGGCTCCTGCTCTTCGGTTGGAAGCGGCAAAGAACACGTTAGACGTTTGACTTGCCGCGGGGCGCTTCCTAGTATCTTCGGATCAACAGGGAGTCTTACATGAACACGCGGTTGCCTTCACTTCTTCTGGTCGCTTTCGGCCTATTCGTTTTAAACGG
>JARFRL010000164.1 GCA_029287275.1 Pontiella desulfatans | reverse complement strand
CATAAACTGGCCGACACCGTCGTCGAAAGTTTCGGCGACGCCTTCCCGGAGCTGATCGAAAACCGCGACCGCGTCGGCCGCGTGCTGAAAGCCGAGGAGGAATCCTTCAACCGCACGCTCGACAAAGGGCTCGACGTGTTCGAATCCATCGAGCCCGCGGACGGCGGCATTCTCGCCGCGGACGCGTTCAAGCTCTACGACACCTACGGCTTCCCGCTCGACCTCACCGAACTCATGGCCCGCGAGCGCGGCCTGACGGTCGACGTCGAAGGCTTCGAACGGCTGATGAACGAACAGCGCGACCGCGCCCGCACCGACCACGCCTCCAAGAAACAGATCGTCCTCGCGGAGGACGGCGGCGTCGCGGCCGACGCGACCGAGTTCGTCGGCTACGACCAGGTCAAGGCCAACACCGAGATCGTCGAACTGCTGGAAAACGGAATCGTCCTGAAAGAGACGCCGTTCTATCCCGAGTCCGGTGGCCAGCAGGGCGACCAAGGCGACATCAAAGGCGAGGACTTCGGCTTCAAAGTGACCGACACGCAAAAGACGCCCGAGGGCGTCATCGTCCATATCGGCGAAGGGCTCTACGGCGCGCCGAAAAAAGGCGAGCTCGTCGTCGCCGCGGTCGATCGATTCCGCCGCGGGCAGATGCGCCGCAACCATACCGCGACCCATTTGCTCAACGCCGCGCTGCGTCAGGTCGTCGATCCGAACATCAAGCAGGCGGGATCGATGGTCTCCGCCGACTATCTGCGCTTCGACTTCAACCATTTCGAGGCCATCAAACCCGAGCAGATCAAAAAAATCGAACAGGTGATCAGCCACGAGATCATGCGCAACACGGAGCTCCAGACCGTCGAAATGCCGCTTGCGGACGTCCAGAAAGCCGGCGACATTCAGGCCGTCTTCGACGATAAATACGGCGAAACCGTCCGCGTGGTTTCGGTCGGAAATTTCAGCAAGGAACTCTGTGGAGGAACGCACGTTCAACTAACCGGCGACATCGGCCCGTTCCGTATCGTCTCCGAGTCGTCCGTCGCCGCGGGCGTGCGCCGCATCGAAGCGGTCACCGGGCTCGACGCGCTCGCGTGGGCTTCCGAAGAACATGATTTGCTGACCGCGCTCAGCCAGAGCATGAGCGTCAAACCCTCCGAGATTCCAGAGCGCGTCAAGGCGCTGTCCGAACAGGTCAAAGCGGCCGAGAAGCAGGTGAAGGAACTCCAGACCAAGGCCGCGGTTTCCAACGTCGACGGCTTGGTTGATCAAGTCGAGGAAAAAAGCGGCGTTCAAGTGCTTGCCGCGGATCTCGGCGAAATGCCGATGGACGCGTTGCGCCAGGTGCTCGACCGCCTGCGCCAGAAAATCGCGAGCGCAGTCATCGTGCTCGGCAGCGCCAACGACGGCAAAGCCTGTCTGGCCGCGAGCGTTTCCGACGATCTCGTCGCGAAAGGCGTGCACGCCGGCAAGCTCATCGGCCGGATCGCGAAGATCTGCGGCGGGGGCGGCGGCGGTAAACCCGACAAGGCGCAGGCCGGCGGCAAAGACGCCGCCCAAGTCGGCGCGGCCATTCAAGCCGTCGCGGGCGTCGTCGAGGAAATGGCCGGCTGATTCGTTCGGCGTTCGCGTCGCGCCAACCCCGCGGAGGTCTCCGCGGGGTTTTCTTTTGTCCGCGCGCGGTGGACTTGATAAGATGGATGCCTGACATGGAGGTGAGTCGTGGGCATGGATCATCAGGTGGTTTTAACGTCGTTCGTGTATGAGCACGACGCCGAGTTGCTGGCGGCGGAACTGTTGGCGGAGGGGATCGACGCGTTGGTCCGAAAGGACGATTGCGGCGGCATGCGGCCGGGCATCACGAACGAACGCGGCGTCGAGGTGTTGGTTCCCGCGGCGGATCTTCCGACCGCGAGCGAGGTGCTGCGGCGCGGCGAATCCATCGCGCCCGAGACCGCGCCCGAGGCCAAGCGCGGCAACAACGGTTGCCTGAGTTTTCTCATCACGCTGTTGATCGGTCTTGGCGCGGGGTACGTGCTCGCGCATGGCGTCAACTATTGGCAGACGGGTCGCGTCGATCTGGTTGGCGTTCGTTTTTTCGAGGATCGCAACGGCGATGGAGAGCCGGACCTGGTCAATTTTTATGGCAAGGGCGATCAATTCATTGGCGGTAAAAGCGATGAAAACTTCGATGGGAAGTGGGATTTCTGGTGGAAGAATGAAAACGCGATCCAGACCGAGTTCACTAGAGATTCCGATTTTAACGGCGTGGTTGACGCGCGGGCGCGGTACGAGCATGGCGTCGTCGCGGAAGTGGATTGGCGGCCAACGGCGCGGGCAAGGTGACGCGGCGGGAGGTTTATCAAGACGGCGTGTTCCGCTCCGAGCTGGTCGACACCGACGGCGACGGGACGTTCGATGTGGCCAAGGACTACGACGCGTTCGGGCAGGCGACCGCGCAGCGGCGGCTTTAGCGGAAGCCATCCCGCCGCGAAAAAACCGAAGCGGTGATCCCGTCCGGCGCGCTTTAAACTTGAGCCGCGCGGCGGGTTGTGAACAATGCCCCGCCATGAACGATTTACTCTACAAAGGTCATTTCAAGGGGTTGGACATCGCGTTCACCTACGCCGTCACCACCCACGCCGTGAACGAAGCGGTGGTCCGGCACGATTGCGATCCGGCGGCCGCCCACGTGCTCGGCCGGGCCATGACGGCCGCGACGCTCGCGGCCGCGACGTTGCCCGAGGGGCGGCGCGTCAACGCGTGCTGGAAATACCAAGGCGCGCTCAAAACCATCGTCGCCGACGCGGGGCAAGACGGATCCGTCCGGGCGCTGATCTCGCCGAGCCAACTGAGCGATTTCGACGACGCGCGGGACGCGCTCTACGGCGAACTGGGCGACCTGCAAGTGGTCGTCACGAACAACGGCGCGATCCAGAACTCGGGCACCACGCCGGTTTCGCTGCACGACGCGGTGAACGATTTGGCCTACCACTATTGCATCTCCGACCAGATCGAAACCGGCATGAGCGTAATGATCGGCTTCAGCGCCGACCCGGAAAATCCGATCGCGCTTTGCCAGGGCTGGATGATTCAGGCGCTGCCCAACACCGATCTGGAGCGGTTCGACCGCGTGCGACGTCAGATGGACGACAACGGCTTCCGCGAACTGCTGAGCCATGAAAGCGCGTCGGAGGCGTACTTCGAGCAACTCGCGAACGCCCTGATCGGCGACGAGGCAGGCTATGAAGGCATCCATATGGACGCCTGCCCCGCGCCGCGTTTCCAGTGCGCCTGCAGCCGCGAGAAAATGGCCGCGGTGCTGCGCTCGATCCCGATTCCCGATCGCATGACGATCGTGAAACGCGCGGAACCCGTCGGCATCAGCTGCCAGTTCTGCAACGAGCGCTACGAGCTCTCCATCGACGAATGCGTCGTCGCGTGGAACCAAAAACCGGAATAGTTTTAGACAGGATAACAGGATTTACAGGATCATGTTCATGGTCGTTCCCAATCCTGTTCATCCTGTTATCCTGTCAAAATGAAATTGCCACCTGTTATTTTCGGAACGCTGATCAAGCGCTACAAACGCTTCCTCGCGGACGTGGAGCTGGATGACGGGTCGGTCGTCACCGCGCATTGCCCGAACACCGGACGCATGACCACCTGCGCGGAACCCGGCTGGCGCGTCGCGCTTTCCGATAGCGGCAACCCCAAGCGCAAGCACCGCTTCACCTGGGAACTGGTTCA